>JAABRN010000017.1 GCA_011390855.1 Hydrogenophaga sp.
GCCATTGTCCCCGAGCGCCAAGGCATTGTTGGTCTTTTCCCTTTTTTGATTCGCTTGTGAAATGCCCTTGATCACCGACCCATCGTTCTACCTGGTGGCGATTCCCGCCGTGCTGCTGCTCGGCATGAGCAAGAGCGGCTTTGGCTCCGGCTTCGGCTCGCTGGCGGTGCCCATGATGGCGCTGGCGGTCACCGTGCCGCAGGCCGCAGCGATCCTCATGCCGGTGCTGCTGGTCATGGACCTGCTTGGCATGGCCGCCTTCCGGAACAACGTGGATCGCCGCTTGCTGAAGTTTCTTTTGCCCTTCGGTCTGGTGGGCATCGTGATCGGTACCCTGTTGTTCAAGATGCTGGACGCGCGCGTGGTGGCCGGGATCGTGGGTGGATTCACCCTGGTTTTTCTGGCGCAGCGGCTGCTGTTTCCACCCAGGCCCGACTCCGTGCCGCCACCCCGGTGGGTCGGCGCCTTGCTCACTGCTGCGTCCGGATTCACCAGTTTCGTGGCGCATGCCGGCGGACCACCCATCAACGCCTACATCATTCCCATGCGCCTCTCACCCCTGGTGTTCACCGGCACCATGGCGTACTTTTTCTTCGTCATCAATATCGCCAAATGGATCCCGTACGCGTGGCTGGGGTTGCTGGACATGCGCAACATGACCACCTCGCTGGCACTGCTGCCGTTCGCACCCATCGGGGTCTGGGTGGGGGTGCGCATTGCTCACCGCATCCAGCCCAGATTGTTCTACCGCCTGATCTATGCGGGCATGTTGCTGACAGGGATCAAGCTGCTGTGGGACGCATGGAGCTGACCGGGCGAGAGGCTGGCAAGAGCTGGCAAGTAACATAGGGTCCATTTCCCTGTCCCGAGGAGCTCGTCATGCCCATCGTGGTGGTTGCCAATCCCAAGGGCGGCGTGGGTAAATCCACACTGTCCACCAATATCGCTGGCTACCTTGCCAGCCAGGGTCATTCCGTGATGCTGGGCGATGCCGATCGCCAGCAGTCATCGCGCTTGTGGCTGCAGTTGCGCCCGCAGGCCGCCCGCGCGATCAGCACCTGGGATGTGTCCCATGACTTGATTGCCCGGCCGCCCAAAGACGCCACCCATGTGGTGTTGGACACCCCGGCGGGCCTGCACGGCTGGCGTTTCAAGGACGTGATGCGCATGGCCGACAAGGTGGTGGTGCCTTTGCAGCCGAGCATCTTCGACATCTACGCCACGCGCAGCTTTCTCGACGAGATTGCCGAGTTCCGCCATGCCGACAAGCTCAAGATCGGCATCGTGGGCATGCGTGTCGATGGGCGCACCATTGCGGCCGACAAGCTGCAAGAGTTCGTGGGTGGCCTGGGTTTGCCCGTTCTGGGGCATCTGCGAGACACCCAGAACTACATCCACCTCGCAGCGCGCGGACTCACGCTGTTTGACGTGGCGCCAGGCCGGGTGGAAAAGGACCTGCTTCAGTGGCAGGGCATTTGCCGGTGGCTTGACAACTGA
This sequence comes from Hydrogenophaga sp., assembly GCA_011390855.1. Taxonomy (GTDB): domain Bacteria; phylum Pseudomonadota; class Gammaproteobacteria; order Burkholderiales; family Burkholderiaceae_C; genus Hydrogenophaga. The sequence continues at coordinate 1,498 of JAABRN010000017.1, forward strand.
CGCCGTGAAGCCCGGCGTGCGCTCAGGCGTCGTCGTTCGGGTTCGCAGTTGATTGTCCCGCCTCGGACAGGTGAGGAAGCCATCGAGCGCTAGAGTGCCTCTTCATGAAAACCTTCGAAACTTTGGGCGATCTGGCCGCTTGCGTGGGTCAGGAAGTGGCGGTCAGCAGCTGGGTGACCATCACCCAGGAGCAGGTCAACCTGTTCGCACAGGCCACAGGCGATCAGCAATGGATTCATGTGGATGTGGAGCGGGCCAGGCAGGGGCCGTTTGGCGCGCCCATCGCCCACGGCTTCTTGACGCTCTCGCTGCTGCCGGTGTTCTTTGAGTCTTCGATGGAAGTGACGCAGTCGCGCATGGGCGTCAACTACGGACTGAACAAGGTGCGGTTCACTGCACCTGTTCCTGTGGGCAGCCGTTTGCGCGCCCGGATGACCCTGCTGGCCAGTGAACCCATCGAAAACGACGGCGTCCAGATGACCTGGTCTGTGCGCGTGGAGCGCGAAGGCGTTGAAAAACCTGTCTGTGTGGCCGAGTCCCTGGTGCGGCGTTATCCCTGAACATTGCACAACCAGCAGCAGCGCAACCACCTGGCAAATCAGCGAACGTTACTTGATGTAGGTGATGTGCTTCGGGTCGAGCCAGCCTTCAAATACATTGACCAGTCCATTGATCCGCTCGGCTGCTATACCCTGATCGTGACGCTGGGAAATCAGCAGGTAGATGTCGTTGCGCAGCATCCAGAGTTCGCGCGGGGTTTTGGCGTTTTCGATCTTCAGACGCAGGCGCTGTGCGGGCAGGTTGGCGCAGTCTTCGAAAGCAAGCAACAGCGCGGAGCGAATCGTCGCAAGGTCTTTCAGCGATGCTGTTCTCGACTTTCTAAAGCCTGGCTTCAGGGACACCCGGATGATTCGGGCAATGGTGGTGATCAATGGCTGCTCCGGACGATCGGATGGATCGCACTTGTCTCGCTGTGGCTGCTGGGTTGAGCCGAGCCACCCAAAAGACAGTATGCAATTGTGCCGTACCCCAGCCCTGCAGCGTGAGGGGTGCTACCTATCCAGACGGTGATGTATTTCACGCCGACGTGGATCCAAAGCCATGCTGACGCCACGCTTCGAACACGACGACCGCCACCGCATTGGATAGGTTCAGGCTACGTTGGCCCTGTTTCATGGGTAACCTCAGGCGTTGGGGAAACGGGAAATGGCCGCGAACCGAGTCCGAAAGTCCCTGGGTTTCCGATCCGAAAACCAGCCAGTCACCGGGTTGGAACATGGTGTCGAATACGTTGTGTTGTCCGTGTGTGGTGAGGGCGAACATGCGGTGTGGCTGGGGGCTCTCGCTTTGCAGGAAGTGATCCCAGTCTCTGTGCCGACGCACTTCTGCATACTCGTGGTAATCAAGGCCCGCGCGACGCATCTGCTTGTCGTCCATGGAGAAACCCAGAGGCTCGATCAGGTGCAGCACGCAACCCGTGTTGGCGCACAGGCGGATCACGTTGCCGGTGTTGGGCGGAATCTCAGGTGCTACCAGAACCACGTGAAACATGACGAATGGGGCGTTGCGGTTCGGGGCCTATTCAGGCGATCCTCGACGGATGGATTGAGGCCAGTGGGCATGGGGTGGGATGATACCGCCCGGTATCGGGGTGCTGATTTGACGCGTCATGATTTCGATGCATGAGTCGATGTGCTTGCCCACGTGGTGAAGTCGGTCCCCTGATGCGACGTCGCGGTTCTTATGCGGCAGGGGTGCGCGCAAAAACCAATGCGCTGACCCGAGCCGCCCCTGCCGCCAGCAGAGCCTGCCCTGCCGCCTCCAGCGTGGCACCGGTGGTTGTGACGTCGTCGACGAGAAGCAGGTGTGATCCTTGCACGCGGGGGGATTCCGGTGGATTCACGAGGAACACGCCTCGCAGGTTGCGCATGCGTTCCTCCCGAGGCAGGCTGTGCTGGTCTGGCGTTTCGACTCCGCGCAACAGGGCTTGCCTGATTGTCGGCGCCACCTTGGTCTGGCTGCGCCGGGCTTGCCGGTGCAAGGCCTTGACCAGTTCCCATGACTGGTTGTATCCGCGGCTGGCGAGCCGAATGGGCGTGAGCGGTACCGGCACCACCGCGTCGCAATCAGACATCAACTGGCCTGCCGAGGGCGCGCGCAACATCAATGCGGCCAACGGCTGTGCCCAGCCCGGCTGCTGCCGAAACTTGAACTGCGCCACGATGTGATCCCAGGGGTAGACGTAGTCGACGGCGACAACACACTGCCCGATGGCAGGGCTTTCCTTGCTTGTGAGGCAGCTCCCGCAGCGACCGGTGTCCACCGCCATGGGTGCTGCGCAGCATGAGCAACGCAATCGGGGCGCAGCAAATCGCTGAGCGCATGTGGCACAGATCGGTTGGGACGGCCAGCCTCCACACACTTCGCAATGTGAAGGAAGCCAGTCTGCTGTGAGCGAGAGCGGGAAACGCATCGCGCCAATATACTGAGCAGCCGTTTATGGCGGCTAACCAACCCTGTCAGAAGGCGCAACGACTTCTGCCTCTGTGCCCTCTTCGCCGCTGACGCATCTGCCCGGCGACACCTTGCTGATTTTCTTCATCGCTGCGTTGTTTTGAGCATCTCAATCGCCCCTGAGACCGTTGTGCCTGGAATGGACATCGTCGCGGCCAACCGCTGGCAGGCTGGCGTGCGCGCGCAGAGCCCCTGGCTGCACGAGGAGGTGGCATCCCGCATGGCTCAGCGGCTGCCCTGGTTTCGGGAAAAGCCGGCCAGCTGGCTGCACTGGGAGCCGGTGAATGGTGGCCTGGAGGGGCATCGCAAGGTGAGGGACTGGTTGCCGCAGGCCCGGTGCCACGTGAGCGCCCGACATCTGCCTCAAGCGCTGGAAGCCACACGAGACCCGGTGAAAGGCTTCTGGAATCCGGCGCAGTGGGCGCGCAACCGGCAGGTGGTTGCTGCTGCACCGGATGCTGTTGTCGGCATGCTCTGGGCCAACATGGCCTTGCACGTTGAACCGCTGCCCCAGACCCTGCTGCGCAAGTGGTTCTCCCACATCGCGACCGATGGATTCCTGATGTTTTCGTGCCTTGGCCCGGACAGCCTGCGCGAGCTGCGGCAGGTGTACCAAAAGGCCGGATGGCCAGACCCTTCGCACGCATTCACGGACATGCACGATTGGGGCGACATGCTGGTGCACAGCGGTTTTGCAGAGCCGGTCATGGACATGGAGCGCATCGTCCTTTCGTACAGCGGAGCAGACCCTTTGATTGCAGACCTGCGGGGTATTGGCCGCAATCTTCAGGTCGACCGCTTCATCGGCTTGCGAGGGCGCCAGTGGCGAGACCAGTTGGTCGCGGCGTTGGAGGCCGGATTGCCTCGCGATCAGGACGGCCGTCTGTTGCTGACCTTTGAAATCATTTACGGACATGCCTTCAAGCCACAGCCCAAAGCAGAGGCAAACCGCAGTCAAACGGTGTCGGTTGACGAAATGCGCGCCATGCTGCGATCTGCCCGACGCTGAGGCTGCGCTGGCTGCCTCAGGCTCTTCGCCGGAGTGAATGTCCCCCATACCACCTTGCCCGACTCGGATGTGGCGTTTTAGTCGTGAGAAGCGTGGTTTGACCTCGCTACAATTGACGTTTGTCAAAAACCTCTGGGCATATTCCCAGCGCCAACGTGCTCGGCTTGGGTCGAGTGCGGCCTTTTGAGGTGGTGGATGTTGAATCCAGCGAAAGATGGGTACCAGTTGGCCTCGGTGTCTGATGCGGGCTGGCGTTGGACCCTGCGCCGCAACTGCTCAGTGACGCCGGCCCAGTTGGCCCGGGTGTTCATCGGGTTGGGAGCATTGTCCTTGGCGGTAGCGTTATTTTTCTGGTTTCAGGGCGCTGTGCTTGTCTTGCCCTTTGCGGCATTGGAATTGTTGGTGCTGTGCGCTGCGTTCTTTGCGACCGCGAGGCACGCCACCGACGGAGAGAGAATCAGCCTGCACGGAGGGCGCCTGGTGGTGGAGGTGGAATCCGCGGGGAAGATTCACAGAAGCGAGTTCGTCGCTGACCGGGTTCGGGTGCAGCCAGTCGAGGGCTACGCCTTGGTTGAGGTGGCGGGCGACGGGCGTTCGGTCCGACTGGGGCGGTTCATTCGCTCCGATCTCCGTCCCGTGTTGGCGAGAGAGTTGCGTCAGGCACTGCGCAGAGGTTGAGCGTGGGCCAGGCAATTGGGTATCCCGGGTAGGTCGGGGCTGAAAAGTTTGTTCTAATCGGCATTGATATAAATCAATACTTATATTCGAGGCGGAAAAGTGAGTAAGACGAAAACAATGGGTCCGGGTGCAAAAATTTCCCTGTGGCAGAGCCTGATGGCAGCGAGGTCGGCAATCACAGGCCTCTCTCTGAGCGCCGGCGTCTGGCTCACGGCAGCAGCTCAGCGGGTCAACGACCTGCCCGGCGGCCCTGCAGTCAACCAGCTCAACTTCCATCCACCGGTGACCCGCATTGCCGAAGAGCAGCACTGGCTGCACTGGTTCATGATGGTCATCTGCGCCGTCATCTTCGTGGTGGTGTTTGGTGTGATGTTCTATTCCATCCTCAAGCACCGGAAGTCGGTCGGACACAAATCGCAGGTGCTGGCCGAACCCATCTGGGTCGAGCTGGGCTGGACGATCGTGCCGCTGCTGATCGTGATCGGCATGGCTTTGCCCGCAACCAAGGTGCTCGTGGCCCAGAAAGACACCACCAATGCCGACCTCACCATCAAGGCCACGGGCATGCAATGGAAGTGGGGTTACGACTACATCAAGGGTGAGGGTGAAGGCATCGGCTTTCTCTCAACCTTGGACAACAGCCACCGCGTCATGTCCAACAGTGGCCGTCCGGAACCCATAGACAACTACCTGCTGAAGGTGGACAACCCCATGGTGGTGCCGGTGAACAAGAAGGTCCGGATCATCACCACCGCCAATGACGTGATTCATTCCTGGATGGTTCCCGCCTTTGGTGTGAAGCAGGATGCCATCCCTGGTTTCGTGCGGGACACCTGGTTCCGTGCTGAGCAGATCGGTGACTTCTACGGTCAGTGCGCCGAACTCTGTGGCAAAGAACATGCTTACATGCCCATTC
>JAABRN010000018.1 GCA_011390855.1 Hydrogenophaga sp.
AGTGGCGCACCCAAGGTCAAGAACGCGAGCGGTCCGTGGGTAACCTCAGACGGCTTGTTTCAGGAGCACGGTTTCTGCACCCTGTTCCAGGAAAACCCAGTCGACGATGTCGCTGTTGGAGGCATAGCCTGCCACCAGCTGCGCCAGCATGGCCTTCATTTGCCCCACGTCGTTGGCGTTGAGTGCCACTTCAAAGGCCTTGAGCTGTACTTGCAAGGCATCCCAAGGAATGAAGTCCTCGTGGGCTTTCATGATCAAGGGGTGCGAAGTGGGCTTGGGGTTGTCACCAATCAGCAGTTCTTCAAACAGCTTTTCACCCGGGCGCAGGCCAGTGATCTGGATCGCGATGTCGCCATCGGGATTCTTTTCATCCTTGAGGGTCAGGCCAGAGAGTTCGATCATGCGCGTGGCGAGGTCCATGATCCTGACGGGTGCTCCCATGTCCAGCACGAATACGTCGCCCCCTTTGGCCATGGCCCCTGCCTGAATCACCAGCTGCGCTGCCTCCGGGATGGTCATGAAATAGCGGGTGATGTCCGGGTGGGTCAGGGTGATGGGGCCACCGTCGCGCACCTGTTGGCGGAACTTGGGTACCACCGAACCGGACGATCCAAGCACGTTGCCGAAACGGACCATGGAGAAGCGGGTCCGGGAGCCCTTGTCTGCCAAGGCTTGCAGTGCCATTTCTGCCAGCCGTTTGCTGGCACCCATGATGTTGGTGGGGCGCACAGCCTTGTCGGTGCTGATCAGCACAAAATCGGACACACCCAGTTCGGCTGCCACCTTGGCCACAGTGATGGTGCCAATGGCGTTGTTCTTGATGCCTTCCAGCGGGTTGTGCTCCACCAGCGGCACATGCTTGTAGGCTGCCGCGTGGTAAACGGTGTCAGGCTTCCAGGTTGACAAGATCTCGCGCATGCGCTCTTCGTCCCGCACTGAAGCCAGCAGCGGGACCAGTCGGGCCTCCGATCCCTCCAGCCGTGCGTTCAACTCCTGATGCACTTCGTAAAGCGCGAATTCGCTCTGATCGATCAGCAGCAGCGATGCGGGCTCCACCTTGAGGATCTGGCGACACAGTTCGCTGCCAATGGAGCCACCCGCGCCAGTCACAAGCACCACTTTGCCGGTGATGTTCTTGCCCAGCAAGATATGGTTGGGACTGACGGGTTCACGACCCAGCAGGTCATCAATGTCCAGCTCACGCAGGTCAGATATGTTCACCTTGCCTTGCGCCAGTTCACTCACACTGGGCAATGTGCGCACCAGCACATGGACCGGGCGCATCTCTTCAATGATTTCATTGCGGCGATGGCGGCTGGCCGAAGGCATGGCCAACAGCACCGTGCTCACTTGCAACGTGTTGACAAGGCTCTGGAGATCGGCCGGGCTGTAGATGGACAGGCCGTTCAGCACATGACCGTGCAGCCTGTCGTCATCGTCCATGAATCCAACCACACGCATCTCGTGGCTGTTGCTCATGGCTGCAGCCAGCTGGCGCCCGGCGTTGCCCGCACCATAAATCAGGACACGAGGCAGCGCTGCCAGTTTGAGTTGATTCTGGTACATGCCTCCTAGCCAGAAGCCTGCGAGCGCACGGGAAGTTCCCACGCCCAGCAACAGCAGCATGGGCTGGATGAGGCCTATGGTGCGGGGCACACCCGGCACGCCGATGGCCGTGAACACTGTGGCGTAAAGGATGGCAAACACGCCGATGGTCTTGAACACAGTGACCATCGCGGACAGGCCCGAATACCTGAAGATGGCGCGGTAAAACCCGTTGACAACAAACAGAGGCAGGGCGATGGCCAGTGCCGCGAGCACAGCCCAGATGGGCTGCCAGTAGGGGTCTCCTGAGAGCTTGATCCATTCGCCCAGCCGGAGGTAGTAGGCGAGCCAGACGGCGAGCACACACATGGTGGCGTCGACCGAGAGCACGACCAGGCGTTTGGCCGCGCGCGGCATGCCCAGGATGGGGATGGCAAATCGATTCAGGAACATTTGAAGCTATCCATGGGCTGCTGAATGATACCCCTTGGCTTTTTTCCAGCTGGCCGACCTTCGACCAGCACTCTGACGTGCTGCCTGCCCAGGCAGAGGATGTCTGTCTTTCTGGTCTGCCGAAGAGTGCGCGGCAGCGTTGTCAGTGCGTGATGCCGTCACGCTTCAATACGCGCAACGCAGTCAGAAGCAGTATTTTCAGGTCAAACCCCATGGACCGTTGTTGCAAATACTCCACATCGAGCCTCACTTTGGCAGGGATGGGGATTTCATCGCGGCCGTTGATTTGTGCCCAACCCGTGAGTCCTGGGACCAGCTCGTGCACTCCGTGTTCGGTCCTGAGCGCCACCAGATCATCCTGGTTGAACAGCGCTGGGCGCGGCCCCACCAGACTCATGTCGCCTTTCAGAATGCTCCACAACTGGGGCAATTCGTCCAGGCTGCTCTTGCGCAGGAAAGGGCCAATGGGGGTCAGGTAGGCGTCGGGGTTGTCCAGCAGGTGGGTGGCGACTGCGGGCGTGTCGACGCGCATGGTGCGGAACTTCGGCATCTTGAAGATGCGGTTGTGGCGGCCCACACGGTCACTCCAGTAGAGCGCAGGCCCTTTGGATGTGGCTCGCACCATCACAGCCAGCACCGCCAGCGGAATCAGCAGCACCAAGCTGGCGAGCAACGCCACGGTCAGATCGAGCAAGCGCTTCATCGGGAGCCACCTCTGGCCATGTTTTGCAGACCTTCCAGCACGGTCAGTGGCGGTGACCAGCTCAGTGCTTTTTTGGTGGGTGCCGCGTCCACCTGAAGCGAATCCACCAGCCGGGCCACTTCGGCTTGATGCCCGGTCAGGCGCCCGCCCAGGCGCAGCAAGCTCACCGGAACCGGCACCAACTTGGCGCTTCGGCCCATGGCCAGTGCCATTTGCCGGACCAGATCCGGTGTAGACAGATCTTCATCGTCCGACACCAAAAAAGTGCGGCCAGTGGCCGCAGGATGGTCAACGCAGCGCACCAGCAGGTCGGTCAGGTTGCCGAGCGCCACCAATGAGCGCCGGTTTTTGATGCTGCCCAGTGGCAGTGGCAGGCCACTCGCCACCAGCTTCAACAGGCGCGCCATGTTGGCAGCTACGCCGGGGCCATAGACCAGTGGTGGCCTCACCACAACCCCCTCCAATCCGGTGGTGCCGCAGACCGCCCAGAGCGCTTGTTCCGCCTCCCATTTGGACTGACCGTAGGCATCCTGGGGGGCTGGTGTGTCAGTGGCGCGGAAAGGTGCGCCGGGTAAGGTGGCTTCCCCGTGCACCTTGACCGAACTCACGAACACCAGCCGCTGCACGCCCGCCAGGGCCGCCTGTTCGGCCAGGCGGCGTGTGCCTGCAACATTCACGCTGCGAAATGCATCCAGTGCATCTGCCTCGGTTTCTTTCATCACATGCACTCGGGCGGCGCAATGGATCACGCTGGTTACCCCTTGCAGGGCCTCGGACCAGTCGGTGTCCGGGCCAATGTTGCCCACGGCCACAAGGCCAGCGCCGGGTTGCCGGCTCAGTGCTCGCGCGGCATGACCTGAGCGCGCAAGCGCGGCCACCAAGGCGCTTCCCACGAAGCCGCTGGCACCTGTGACCGCGATCATGATCGCAACGCAGCCTGTGCGTGTGCCTGCTTGCTCTTGCCGAGCGTGAAGGGCAGGTACCTTTCCATCACGAACACCGCAGGCACCAGGCACAGTGCCGAGACGCCCAATACGATCAGGCCCAGCCCCACATCGTTGTCGATCACCTGAATGGGCGTGCTCAGCAAGCCGCTCAACACCACCTTCACCGATTTGATGATCAGCATGTGGATCAGCATGATGGACAGGCTGTAACGGCCGACGAATGCCAGCCATCCACACCACGGATCTGCCACATTCACCAGCACCACCACCATCAGCGTGCCGCAGAAGGCGAACAGGAGAAACCAAAGCGGGTTGCCCATGATGCCCTCACCGAAGCCGACGAAACCATTGACCTGGCTGAAGAAGCTGATCGCGATGAAGGCAGCCAGCAGCCACCAGCGGGTGGACTGCCCCAAGGCTTGAAGCACCCGCCCGGTATGGAAACGGTAGCCGGCCTGGAAGAAGATCAGCGCGCTGAGGGCAGCGACCCCACTGAACGGGAGCGTCACCCGATCGCCCAACGCCAGACCCAGGCCCGTGAGCAGCGCGATGGCAACCCATTGACCAGCTGGGCTGCGGATGTAGGTGTTGATCAGGTACCCCAACACGAATGTCCAGAACAAGGCCAGCACGAACCACACTGGGCCATTGATGATGCGGCCTTCACCAATCGTGCCAATGAAGATGCCCGCGAGCGGTTTCCACAAGCCGTAGTCAAATTGCGGAACCTGCAGGCCCTGGCGCTGCGCCAGCATGTAGCCCGCCACATAGAACAGGTAGCCCAGGAAGGCGTACCAGAGGTAGGGCACGATCAGCGTGCGCAGCTTCTTCTGCACCACACCAACCAGTGGCCCCGCGCCAGGCCTGAGGGTGAGGCCGGAGATGAAGAAGAACAGCGGCACATGAAAGGCGTAGATGTACACATACAACGCCGAAGGTGTGACGGTAGAGTACACGTGCCCGAAGAAGATCAGCAGAATGCCGATCCCCTTGGCCGAGTCGATCCACTGGGTGCGCTCTGCTCCCTTGCGAGCCACCGTTGGCGGCGCCATTCGGGTATTGGCGCCGGTGTTGAGGTCAGACGCGACTGGCATGGCCTTTGTGCAGGGCATCAGCGGGGCTGATCCCGGCTTTCCAGTGTGAGTGCGCGCACTTCCTCCAGCAGCTTGCGGTTTGCCGAGAGCAGATCGGCCACGAAGGCCACCAGAATGGTGTGGAAGCCGATGATCATCAGCGAGCTGGCCAGAATCAGGCTCTGGATGTGTCCGTCATATCCGAACTCGCTGGTGAACCACTTGTACAGGAAGCGCAGGCCAATGAGAAAACCAATACCGAACAGCGTGACGCCGATGGTTCCAAAGAACCGGAACGGCCGGTAGATCACGAACACACGAATGATGGTGACGATGCTGCGCTGAATGTACGAAGGAATGCTTTTGACCAGACGCGAAGGGCGCAAGTCGCCATTGACGCGAACCGGCACCGAGGTGATGGCCATGTTCTTCTGACCCGCCTGGATGATGGTCTCCAGCGTGTAGGTGTAGTCGCTAAAGACAACCAGGCGGCGGGCTGCCGCGCGGCTGATGGCGCGAAAACCGCTGGGCGCATCCGGAATGTCGGTCTTGCTGGCCACGCGCACCACCCAGCTGCCCAGTTTTTGCAGCAGCTTCTTGATGGGGCTGAAGTGCTCGATGGTCTGGATCGGCCGGGCACCCACCACAATGTCTGCCCGGCGTTCAAGAATGGGCTGGGTGAGCAACGGAATGTCGTCTGCGTTGTACTGGTTGTCGGCGTCTGTGTTGACGATGACGTCGGCGCCGTGTTCCAGGCAGGCCTGCAGGCCATTCATGAATCCACGAGCCAGACCCTGGTTGCGCGTGTGCCGAACCACATGGTCCACACCATTGGCGAGCGCCACTTCCACCGTGTTGTCGGTGCAGCCGTCATCAATGATGAGCCACTCGACCTTGTCGAACCCTGGGACTTCTCTGGGCAGGGCAGACAGTGCAATGGCAAGCGTGCCCGCTTCGTTGAAGCACGGGATCTGGATGATGAGTTTCATGAATTCGAGTGGTAGCTATCGCTGAGCGCGACGAAAGAGACTCTCTTAGACCGGGTTCTGCACAGATATGGCTCAACATACAGGCCATGCGAGGGATTCAAGCGGCAGAGGCGCGAGGGGGCATCCATCCCATCCTGAAGTCCGCGTGCTCCAGCGTCAGGCTTGGATTGTAGTCAGGCCAATGCCCCGAGCTTTTCCGCAGTCCTGTGTTTTGGCTCGCACACCCAAGGCGAAGTCCCACACACGGAGAAGGCGGATCTGACAGATTCGCACAAGTCATCCGTATGCCCGATGTTGCTGCCTCGATTTCCACCGTCGGATCCATGACCTTGTACGGTATCGAAATTTCATCAGCATCAACATTTTCGGGCCGTGTGACGCCAGTGTTTTCATCGGGATGATATCGTTGGAGCCGTAATTTGTGACCGCCATCAGATCATGCTGAATATCCAATCCATGTGGAAAATCGAATCCTGGAATTTCTCCTGTTTGCATTAAATCGTCGGGGTCAAAGATTTTTACGCAATTGTTGAACTGGTCAGTTACAAACAGCTGGCCATTATGGATTATGCAGCAGTCAAAATGGCAATCCACATAGGAGGCCACTCGAATCAGATGCTGTGTTCCATTGGCTACATCAATTTCGAACAGCATCAAGTCTGACCGGTACATTGTGTGTTGATTAGGCCGAGGGTTTCCTAGCGTTGTAAGCACGATCACCCGAGTTTTGGATGGAAAACAGACGTCCTGGGCTTTCGATGCAAGCGGAATGTGGAGGAGTGTTTCCCTTTGGTCTTCATAAAAAAAATAGACACCCTTTTTCTTGTTTGTGTTTGTGATGGAAATG
>JAABRN010000019.1 GCA_011390855.1 Hydrogenophaga sp.
CGGCCAGTTTTTCCAGCACTTCTTCGTCGGTGCTGCGCGCGCCGGTGGCGGTTTTCTTGATGACGGGCAGGCCCAGTTTGTCGAAGAAGATCTCGCCGAGCTGCTTGGGGCTGCTCAGGTTGAACGGCTGGCCTGCGATCTCGTAAGCCTCCTGCTCCAGCGCGTGGATGCGTGAACCCAGCTCGTGGCTTTGTTTGGCCAGCGTGGGCGCGTCGATCAGAACCCCGTTGCGCTCGATGCGGTAGAGCGCTTCGCTGCTGGCGATTTCGAGCTCGTAGACGAATCTCAGTTTGTCGTCGGCCTGCAGTTGCGGCCACAGCGCCAGATGCACATCCAGCGTCTGGTCGCTGTCTTCGCACGAATACTCGGCCGCCTTCGCAACATCGACCTGGGCAAACGGAATCTGGTGTGCGCCCTTGCCGCACAGGTCCTCGTAGCTGATGCCCTGGCGGCCCAGGTGCCGCTCGGCCAGGCTGGCCAGGCCGTGGGGCTTGTGCACTTCGAGCACGTAGCTCTGCAGCATGGTGTCGTGCACATAGCCCTGCACTTCGATGCCGTGGTTGGCGAACACATGGCGGTCGTACTTCACGTGCTGGCCGAGCTTGGCGTGCGTGGGGTCCTGGAGCCAGGGCTTGAGTTTCGCCAGCACCTCGTCAAATGGCAGTTGCTCGGGCGCGTCCGGTCCGGCGTGGCGCAGCGGAATGTAGGCGGCTTCACCTGGCGTCACGCTGAAGCTGATGCCCACGATCTCGGCGCGCATCTCGTCAAGCGAAGTGGTTTCGGTGTCCACCGCCACCAGGTCTGCTGCCAGCACGCGCTGCAGCCAGTCGTCGAACATGGCCCAGGTAAGGATGGTGTCGTACTTCAGGTTGGTGGTGCGCTCGGCGCTTCCACTCAGGTCGGGTTCGTCGAACAGCCCCGGCGAGGCGCCGCCTGCCCCTTTGGCCTTTGACCTGGTCTGCTGTTTCTCGATCAGCTCCGGCGGCACGTCGTGCTGCAAGAGCGATTTCACCAGCCCCTTGAAGCCGTACTTTTCGCCGAAAGCCTTGAGCGCCTCGGAATCCTGTCCGTTGATGGTGATGGCCTCCAGCGAGGGAAGGCCCGCGATGTGATCCTCGAGATCGCAATCGATCTTGATGGTGAGCAGCTCACGGCCTTTGGGCAACCAGTCCAGCGCGTTGCGCAAATTTTCGCCCGCAGCGCCCTTGATTTCTCCCGCGCGGGCCACCAGCGCCTCAAGCGAACCGTATTCCGTCAGCCACTTCACGGCGGTCTTGGGTCCTACCTTGGGCACGCCGGGCACGTTGTCCACCTGGTCACCCACCAGGGTCTGGTAGTCCAGCATCAGGCTGGGAGGCACGCCAAATTCGGCCGTCACACCAGCGATGTCGCGTTTGCGGTCGTTCATGGTGTCGATCACCGTGATGTGCTCGTTGACGAGCTGGCTCAGGTCCTTGTCGCCGCTGGAAATGATGCAGGTGATACCCTGCTGCGCCGCCACATGGGCCAGCGTGCCGATCACGTCGTCGGCTTCCACGCCGGGCACGTCGAGTACCTGCCAGCCCAGCAGCTTCACCACTTCATGGATCGGCGCGATCTGCGCGCGCAGGTCGTCTGGCATGGGCGAACGGTTGGCCTTGTATTCCGGGTACAACGCGTCGCGGAAGGTCGGCCCCTTGGCGTCGAACACGCAGGCGGCGTAGTCCGCCCGCACGTCCTTGCGCAGCTTCTGCATCATGTTGATCATGATGCGAATGGCGCCCGTTTTCAGGACGGTTCCATCGGGGAGGGTCGTGCTCATGGCTTCGCCACCAGCGAAGAACGCACGGTAGAGGTAGCTGGAGCCGTCGACCAGCAACAGAGTGGGAGCGGGGGGTTGGGCGTCTGACATGGCACGATTGTGTAGGAAATCGCCACGACAACCCGGCGTGGGAAGTGGCCCCGGTGCGCTCACGGTGCCCCAGCCTGCCTACAATGTGGCATGAACGTCTTAATCCGCCCCCTGATGCTTGCGCTGGCCCTCTCGCCCGTGCTGTCCGCCACCGCACAGCAAGCGCCTGCGCCCGAACCGGCGCCAGTGGCGGCGCAGCCCGCGCAGGCGGCCGACCGCATTGAGCGCATCACCCACGAAGACAGTCTGTCCCGCATCGATGAGCTGCGCGTGGGTGGGCAGACCAAGAGCATCGAGGTGCAGCCCAAAAATGGCGCGCCTGCCTACCAGATCACCACCGAACAAGGCGTGCCATCGTCCCAAGGCGATGTGGCGGGTCAACGCACCGGTAACGCCGGGCGCAGCAGCTGGCGCATCCTGAGTTTCTGAAGCGGGCTGTTTTCATGGCCGTTTACACCGAAGTGGCGTTTGCCGAAGCCGCAGCCTTGTTGCACGCCCTGAATCTGGGGAACCTGACCGATCTGCAAGGCATCAAGGGCGGCATCGAGAACACCAACTATTTCGTCACCAGCGAACGCGATGGCGCCACGCTGCAGCATGTCCTGACCGTGTTTGAGCGCCTGGGCTTCGAGCAGTTGCCGTTTTATCTGCACCTGATGAAGCACCTGGCGGCCAAGGGAATTCCCGTGCCCGACCCGGCGGCCGCCACCGCCAACGGCGGCATCCTGCACACGATCCAGGGCAAGCCCGCTGCGGTGGTGGACCGCTTGCGCGGTCACAGCGAACTGCAGCCCACCAAGGCCCACTGCGAAGCGGTGGGCGCGATGCTGGCGCGCATGCACCTGGCCGGCCGCGACTTCGAGCTCACCCAGCCGAATCTGCGCGGCCTGCCGTGGTGGAACGAGACCGTGCCGGTGGTGGTGCCCTTTCTGGACCCTGCGCAGGCCGACCTGATCCGGTCCGAGCTGGCCTACCAGAACCATGTGGCGGCCATGCCTGCCTATATGGCCCTGCCGCGAGGCCCCATTCACGCCGATCTTTTCCGCGACAACGTGATGTTCGAAGGTGGCGAACTCACCGGCCTGTTCGACTTCTACTTCGCTGGTTGCGACACGTTCCTGTTTGACCTGGCTGTGTGCCTCAACGACTGGTGCGTGCTTCACAGCACAGACGGCAATGACGGGTCACACGATCCGACGCGCGCCCATGCGATGCTGGCTGCCTACCAGTCGGTACGCACGCTCACAGGGCCTGAGCGGCAATTGCTGCCAGCCATGTTGCGTGCCGGAGCGTTCCGTTTCTGGATTTCCCGTCTTTGGGATCTGCATCTGCCACGCGAAGCCGCCATGCTGCAGGCCCACGACCCCAACCACTTTGAGCGGGTGCTTCGCACACGCATAAAACAAGCAGGCACCGCAACCGTGCTGACATCCCGGCAGGAAGCCTGCGCAGCGGCCTGACGCCGCCCCCACACAATGAAACTACGAATCGTTCCCGCCAGCACCGGCTTCGCCTGGGTCAAGCTCGGCATCCAGACTTTCTTCCGCCAGCCGCTGGCCATGACAGGCCTGTTCTTCATGTTCATGGCAGTGGTGTCGTTGTTGTCGGTGATTCCGGCCGTCGGCACGGCCGTTTCGCTGGTGCTGGTGCCGGCTGCCACGCTGGGCCTCATGGCTGCCAGCCGCGAAGCACTCAATGGCCGCTTTCCCATGCCGACCACCCTCGTCACCGCCTTTCGCTCGGGCGCCACCAAGACTCAGCCCATGCTGATCCTGGGTGGCATGTACGCCGCAGCCCTGCTGCTGGTGGTGGCTTTTGCGGGCCTCGTGGGCAGCGCGTCAGCGCCTGTGGAGCTGCAGGAAGGCGCGCAGGTCACACCGGAAATGGCGGTGCAGGCCATCTTCAACAACCCTGGCTTCTGGTTCGGGTTGCTGCTCTACCTGCCCACGGTGATGGCGTTCTGGCACGCGCCCGCACTGGTGCACTGGCATGGCGTGAGCCCGGTCAAAAGTCTGTTCTTCAGCTTCATGGCCTGCTGGGGGAACAAGGGGGCTTTCGTGACGTACATGATGGGCTGGGTCGGCGTGATGTTCGCACTTGTGCTCGTCATGGGCCTTCTCGGCACGCTGCTCGGCGGCGCACAGGCGCTCGGCATCGTGGTCTACCCTGCGGGTCTGTTCATCGCTTCGATGTTTCACACGTCCATCTACTTCACTTTCCGGGACAGCTTTGTCACGGACGACAGCCCCACCCTGCCTTCCCCCACCACCGGAGATGCCGCATGACACAACACAGCCTGCTGGGCCGCAGCGAAGCCGAAATACTCTGGTTCCGCCGCCGCGACACCCTCAAGGCCGCAGCGGCATGGGTGGCCATGGGCGGGCTGCCTGCGGCGATGGCGCAGCAGCGCAGCAACGTGGTGGATTTTGTGGGCGACATCGTGCTCAACGGCCGGCGCATGCTGCCACAGCAGACGGTACAGACCGGCGATGAAATCCTCACAGGTCCGGCTTCGCGTCTGGTGTTCGTGATCGGGAATGCCGCGTTTCATGTGCGGCAGAACTCACGCCTCACGGTGGAACGCGGCAGCACCCTCAACACGGTGAGTCTGCTGCGCCTGCTCAATGGTGCGGTGGTGAGCGCATTTGGTCGCAGCCGCAGCCGAGCCATCGTCACTCCCACACTCACCGCTGGCATCCGCGGCACCGGCGTCTACACCGAGATCATGGCCGACCAGGGCGGGCGCACCTATTTCTGCAACTGTTATGGGTCTGTGAATCTCGCCGCCGGAAACGACCAGGCGCTGTCGGAGGCCAGCTACCACCAGGCATTCTGGGCCGAGGTCGAGCAAAAAAACGGCCGCTTCCTCACCCCTGCAAGCGCCATCAACCACACCGACGAAGAGCTGGAGTTTCTGGCTGGCCTGATCGGACAGCGCACCGCCTGGCAGATCGCGGGGCGCCCCGGTGTGAAAGATGGCCGGGGCTACATGAACCAACAAGGTCCTGAAGCGCACCCGGCAATGCCTCGCTGATCGGACTGGCAGGCCCACCTGAAAGGCCCGACCTGGGCCTTTGCGTGAGATTCAGAAAAAAGGGCCCGGCGCACATCTGCGCCGGGCCCTTTATCAGTGGCAACGGATCAGAGACCGATGACGCGCCCGTCTTTGCGGGTGATCACGATCGTGGCCGAACGCGGGCGGCCGGCCGTTCCGTAGCCCATGTTCGCTGGCCATTCGCTTTCCAGCGTGAACGCACTCGCAGAACCCAGAGCCCGGGTGTTTTCGCCTGGGTGCTGGATGTTCACGAACATGGTCTTGCCGTCGGGCGATTCGGTCACACCGGTGATCTCACACCCACGGGGGCCGACCAGGAAACGGCGCAGCCGGGCTTCACCGAGCAAGGCGCCCATGAAGGTCTTTTGCGTGCCGGTGATGGCGCCCACCCGGTTGTTGGCGGTGACGGGACCGCCGTCGCCCACCTCGCCCGGGATGGCGGCCAGCATCATGCAGTTGGATTCGTCGGTCATGGCACCGTCATCGGTCTGGATCCAGCAGATGCCACTGGCCGGGCTGAACCACAGTCCGTCAGGGGACGAA
>JAABRN010000020.1 GCA_011390855.1 Hydrogenophaga sp.
TTCTCGGTCAGCTTGGACAGGTTGGCATCGCCCACGTCTTCTTCAGCGCCGAACAGGAAGATGTCCCAGCCGAACGACGTGGCTTCTGCCTGGGAGCCTTTTTCCTTGAAACGGATGATGTGGCCGTTCGGGTTGCCTGTGCCGCGGCGACCGTCAATGTCTTCGTAAGAACGGGGGTTGGCGGCATCCACCGTGGTCGGCGAGCGCAAGCTGGCCGAGTTGTTGGTGAGGGTGAAGTACACCTCGCCATTTTTCGGATTGACAGCGCCCCACTCCGGCCGGTCCATCTTGGTGGCGCCGACCGCGTCAGCGGCGTGCCGGGCGTTGACAAAAACGTCTGCCTGGTTGGCGAAGGTGTATGCGGCGTAGCCGCTGATCCTGGGGTCGTTGATGGTAAGTTCCAGCCATTCGCCAGAGCCGTCGTTGTTGAACTTCGCCACATAGAGCCGGCCCTCATTGAGGTACTTGTCACCAGCAGCCAGGCCACGGCCTTCATCGGAAGGCGTCCACTTGGCCGCGGTCACGAACTTGTAGATGTACTCGTTGCGCGAATCACAGCCCATGTAGAAGGCCAGTGGCTTGCCTGGCTTGGGAATGCTGCACACCGCGCCTTCGTGCGCAAAACGGCCCATGGCCACGCGCTTGACCGGCGTGGCGTTCGGGTTCAGCGGATCCACTTCCACGTTGTAGCCGAAGGTGTTGGGTTCGTTGCGGAAGTCTTCGGCGGCGGTGGCAGCCACTGCAGACACGTTCCAGCGAGTGAAGCGGTTGTCGGTGTCCGATGGGGTGTACCAGCCTTGTGAGGTGGCGGAAGTGGCGGCTTCGGCGATCGGCGCGCGGGCCACACCGTATCGTGCGCGCGAGGCAATGAGCTTGTCGTCGATTTGATTGGAGCCCTTGGGCATCTGGAAGTAGAACGCCCAGTTTTCTTCACAACCCAGGTAGGTACCCCACGGCGTCTTTCCGTTACCGCAGTTGTTGATCGTGCCG
>JAABRN010000021.1 GCA_011390855.1 Hydrogenophaga sp.
CCTTCGGTGCCACCCCCCTGGTAGGGGGGCAATACCTGCGGCCCGGCGAAGCCGGTTCCGCGGTATTCCTGGACAAGGGGGCAGGTGCTCCGGCGCGCGCCCTCCGGATCGAAGGGGCATTTCCTGTTGTGTCTCCGAAGCGACGCGTCGCTGCTTCGTCTGTGTTTCTGGGCCACTGGCGTTCGGCTCGGCCGGCGCGGCTGCATTGAAAGGACTCAAACCATGTCCATGTTCACGATTTTTGGTGTGTCAGGCAGCGCAATCAGTTCGCAGTCGCAGCGGCTGAACGTGGTGGCCAGCAACCTGGCCAACGCAGATGCGGTGGCCGGGCCGGACGGGCAGAGCTACAAGGCGCGGCACATCACGTTCCAGACCGTTCCCATGGGTGGCGCTGGCTCGGCCGGGGTGAAGGTGCAGAACATCACCGAAAGCGAGGCGCCTGGGCGGCGGGTGCATTCGCCGCACCACCCCAGTGCAGACGCCGACGGCTATGTGACCCATTCCAACGTGAACCCGGTCGAGGAGATGGTCAACATGATCTCGGCCTCGCGCTCATACCAGAACAACGTCGAGGTCATGAACACGGCCAAGTCGCTGCTGCTCAAAACGCTCCAGATGGGGCAGTGATCCCATGATGAAAAGGACGATGAACCATGATGATCTCGCAACCCCTTGATCTCAGCAACCTGGGCACCGCCGTGGGCAGCACCACGGCCACCAAGGGTAGTGGCAACAACGCCACCGATCCCCAGGCCTCACAAGACCGTTTCCTGAAGCTGCTGGTCGCGCAGCTGAACAACCAGGACCCGCTCAACCCGATGGACAACGCGCAGATGACAACACAGATGGCGCAGATCAACACGGTCAGCGGCATCCAGGAACTCAACGCCACGCTCAAGGGCATGGCCGAACAGAGCGCCTCCATGCAGTCGCTGCAGGGCACCTCGCTGATCGGTCGCGACGCGCTCATTGAAGGCGACCTGGTCACCTTCGACGGCAACGTGGGCAAAGGCGCCGTGTCCCTGGCAGCAGACGCCGGCCGCGTGTATGTGGACATCCTGAACAAGAACGGCAGCGTGATCGACACCGTCGACATGGGCAAACTGACCCAGGGCCAACATGCGTTCGACTGGGACGCAGGCGCCATCAATCCCGCCGACGTGGGCAGCTTCCGGGTCCGTGCAAACAATGGCGAAGACCAGGTCGAGGCCACACCGCTGTCGCGGGTGAAGGTGGCTTCAGTGGGGTTCGCCAATGGTGCCATGAGCCTGCAACTGGCCAACGGCCGCACCACCACCTACGACCAGGTTCGCGCCTTCATGTAAGCGCCGATCCGTTTCCCCCACACCAACCACTTTCTCTCCGTCACAAGGACATCACCATGGCATTCCAGCAAGGTCTCTCAGGTCTGAACAGCGCCAGCCGCAATCTGGACGTGATCGGCCACAACATCGCCAACGCCAACACCGTGGGCATGAAAACCTCGCGCGCCGAATTCGCCGAGCTCTACGCCAGCTCCATCAACTCCGCAGGTGGCATCAACGCCGGCATCGGGGTGTCCGTGGCCACGGTTTCGCAGATGTTCACTCAGGGCAACATCTCCGTCACGGGCAATGACCTCGATCTGGCCATCAACGGCAACGGTTTTTTTGAACTGGGTCAGCGCGACGGCTCCATGGCCTTCTCCCGCGCTGGCATGTTCAAGCTCGACGCGGACGGCAACATCATCAACAACGAGGGTGCCAACCTGATGGGCTACCCCACCGACATCGATGGCAACCGCACCGCCTTCGAGTCGCAGGCCCTGCGCCTGCCCACCGGCGGGCCCATCCCGGCGCGCCAGACCACCGCCATCACCGCCGAATTCAACCTGGACGCGCGTGCCGGTATCGCTGCCGCTCAGGTGCCGCCCACACCGCTGGCCACTTACGCCACGTCGGTCATCGCCTTTGACCAGCAGGGTCTGGAAGTGCCAGTGACCCTGGCGTTTGAGAAGATCGGCAACAACCAGTGGAACGTGTACGCCGCCGCCAACGGCGCCGACCCTGCCGCTGCGGTGCCGTTCCAGATCAACTTCCTGCCTGACGGCTCCTACGACCCGGCCAACGTGATTCCACAGCTGCAGCTGGCCTCGCCCAATGATCCAGCGCAGGTGTTCAACGTCGACCTGAACTTCGAGAACGTGAGCCAGTTCGGCACGGCGTTTGCCGTGGCAGACATCGACCAGGACGGCTACCGCCCGGGTGAACTCACCGGTTTGACCATTGACGCACAGGGCATCGTCTCTGCACGCTATTCGAACGGTGAAACCCAGGCTGCAGGCCAGGTGGCGCTGGTGAACTTCCGCAACGTGCAGGGCCTGTCGCCCACCGGTGGCGGCAACTGGGTCATGACCGCCGCATCGGGCGAGCCGGTGCGCGGAGCGCCCGGTGAAGGCAAGTTCGGCACCCTCAAGTCCGGCGCGCTGGAAGACTCCAACGTCGACCTCACCGCCGAGCTGGTCAACATGATGACCGCGCAGCGCGCCTACCAGGCCAATGCGCAGACCATCAAGACGCAGGATCAGGTGCTCAACACGCTTCTGAGCATGAGGTGAGGATGGAACACCCCCGCCGCGCTGCGCGCGACCCCCTCAAGGGGGCGGCACCTGGGGCTGGCAAAGCCAGACCCTCGGTGCCCCTGGACGAAGACACTTCGTTCGGCGCCGCATGGCAGGTGTTTGTTTCCTTTGTTTGCTTTTTCCATCGGAGCCCGCCATGGACCGCATGATCTACACCGCGATGACCGGCGCCAACGCCACGATGCATCGGCAACAGGTGCTGTCGAACAACCTGGCCAATGTGTCGACGCCGGGTTTTCGGGCGGAGCTGTCCACGTTCCGCGCGGTACCGGTGAATGGCGATGGTTCGAGCACGCGGGTGTATTCGCTGGAGGCCACGGCCGGGCACCTGGATGCACCGGGTGCGGTGAACCCCACCGGGCGCAACCTGGATGTGCTGGCAAAAGGCCAGTCCTACTTTGCCGTGCAGGCGCTGGACGGCACCGAGGCGTACACCCGTGCCGGTGCGTTTGAGGTGGATGCCGATGGCACGCTGGTCAACGCGCAAGGCATGCCGGTGCTCAGCGATGGCGATGCGCCCATCGTGGTGCCTGCCAATGCCCATGTGGATATTGCCGGCAGTGGCATGGTGACTGCCCGCGTGGGTGAGCAGCCGCCACAACCGCTGGGTCGAATCAAGCTGGTCACACCCGACGCAGACAACCAGCTGGCCCGTGGTGGCGATGGCCTGTTTCGCGGCACGCAAGGTCAGCAGTTGCAGGCCGACGCGCAAGCGAGCGTGCAGAGCGGAGCGCTGGAAGGTTCCAACGTCAATCCCATCGAAGCCATGGTCGGCATGATCGCCGTGGCCCGCCAGTTCGAAACGCAGATGCGCATGCTGCAGAACGGTGAGGCCAACGACAAGGCTGCAGCTCAGCTCTTAAGCCTCAATGGTTGATCCCGCGCACGCGCACCTCTTCACCCAGAACCCGATTTCCCCCAGACGGAGCACACCATGATCAACTCGTTGATGATTTCCAAGACCGGCATGCAGGCCCAGCAGACCCAGCTGGACGTGATTTCCAACAACATGGCCAACGTGTCCACGAACGGCTTCAAGCGGGGCACCGCTGTGTTCGAGGACCTGATGTACCAGAACCTGCGCCAGGTGGGTGCGGCGGCAGACGAGCAGAACACGCTGCCCACCGGGCTGCAGATCGGCCTGGGTGTGCGCACCGTGGCCACTTCGCGTTCGCACACGCAGGGCAGCCTGCAGCAGTCCGGCAACCAGCTCGATCTGGCCATCAACGGCAATGGCTTCCTGCAGGTCAACATGCCCGACGGCACCATTGGCTACACCCGTGACGGCAGCATGCAACTTGACCAGCAGGGCCGCATGGTCACGTCTGGCGGCCTGCCCATCGCCGGCGACATCACCATTCCCGCCGAGGCACAGAGCATCACCATTTCCGGCGATGGTGTGGTCACCGTGAAAGTCCCCGGCAACGCCGCACCGCAGCAGGTGGGCAACATCGAACTCGCCGGCTTCGTGAACCCGGCTGGCCTGGAGCCACTGGGCCAGAACCTGTATGCCGAATCGGTGGCGTCGGGCGGCCCGGTGAATGGTGCGCCCGGTGCCGGTGGCCTGGGCAACCTCATGCAGGGCTACGTGGAAACCTCCAACGTCAACGTGGTGCAGGAGCTGGTGACCATGATCCAGACCCAGCGCGCCTACGAGATGAATTCCAAGGCCATCCAGACTTCCGACCAGATGCTGCAACGTCTGAGCCAGATCTGATCGGCCCGCTTCAGCTTCTTCTTCTCCGAGAGCCCGCCATGTCGCCTGCCATCTTTGTTTTCCAGCGCGGCAGCATGTTGCTGACCGCTGCCATGCTGGGCTTTTCCGGCCTGCTCACCGGCTGCATGACCAAGCCTGTCGAGCTGGTCGAGATCAAACCCGTGACCTACCCCCAGGTGGTTCGCACAGCGCCGCGCAGCGGCAGCCTGTTTCAGGCCGCGAGCTACCGCCCCGCCTTTGAAGACCCGCGTGCCCGCATGCCGGGCGACACAGTGACCATCCAGATCACTGAAAAGGTCTCGGCTTCCCAGAGCTCGTCGTCCAACGTGGACCGCGCCGGCAGTTCGGGCGGCAGCGTCACGGCGATTCCCTTTGTGCGGCCCAAAGACCTGCTCAAGGCAGACAACCTCAAACTGGCCGGCGAATCGTCCACCGAATTTGGCGGTGGCGGGGGGACCGAGAACGCCAACACCTTCTCCGGCGTCATCACCGCCACCGTGCAGGAGGTGCTGCCCAACGGCCACCTGGTCGTGGTGGGCGACAAGCAGATCGGCGTGAACAACAACGTGGACGTGCTGCGCTTCTCCGGCACCATCGATCCGCGCCACATCCGCCCAGGCAACGTGGTCGCCTCTGCGCAGGTCGCCAATGCCCGAATCGAGTCCAAAGGACGCGGTCAGATCGACGAAGCGCTTTCAATTGGCTGGTTGGGACGGTTCTTTTTGAACGTTATGCCGTTTTGAGTCGGCCTAGCATGGAGTCACCTTTTCCATGCCCGAGATGATTGCCATGAACGTCCCGCTCCGCCCGTCCGCATCTGCCTCCAGCGAGCACAGCCGTGCCTTGATGCGCATCTGCCTGGGCGGCTGGCTGGTGGTGCTGGCTGTCATCGGTGTGCTGGCCTGGCCCAAGCCTGCCGAAGCGCAAACCATGCGCATCAAGGAAGTGGCGGCGGTGCAAGGCGTGCGCACCAACCAGCTCACCGGCTTCGGTCTGGTGGTGGGGCTGGATGGCACAGGGGACCAGACCACCCAGATGCCCTACACCTCGCAGGGCATGAACAACTACCTGCAGCAGCTGGGTCTGAACCTGCCGGCTGATGCCAAGGTGCAGTTCAAGAACGTGGCGGCCGTGATGGTGACGGCGCAGTTGCCCGCTTTTGCTCAGCCTGGCCAGCTGATCGACGTGACCGTGTCTTCCATGGGCAATGCCAAGTCGCTGCGCGGTGGCACGCTCATCAGCACCCCGCTCAAAGGCGCTGACGGTGAGATTTATGCACTGGCACAAGGCAACCTGCTGGTAGGCGGAGCTGGCGCGTCAGCCGGCGGCAGCAAGGTGCAGATCAACCACCTCAGCGCCGGCCGCATTCCCGCCGGCGCGCAGGTCGAGCGCACCGTGGAAACCGACTTTGCTTTGGGCGAGACCATTGATCTGGGTCTGAACGCTTTCGATTTCCAGACCGCACGCCGCGTGGCGGAGGCGATCAACAGCCGCATGGGCGATGGTGTGGCCCATGCCGTGGACGGCCGCGTGGTGCGCCTGCGCGCCCCTGTGAACAGCCACGACCGGGTGGGCTTCCTGGCCCAGGTCGAGGAAATTCCACTGGAAGCCACCATTCCCGTGGCCAAGGTCATCATCAACACCCGCACCGGATCCATCGTCATGAACCAGGCCGTCACGCTCAGTCCGGTGGCGGTGGCGCATGGCAACCTGTCGGTGAGCATCAGCTCCACGCCAGTGATCAGCCAACCCAATCCGCTGTCCCAGGGCGAGACCGTGGTGGCCGAGCAGGCCAGCATTGAAATCACCCAGCAGGCGGGTGCCCTGATCCAGATGGAAGCGGCACCCAAGCTGGCCGATCTGGTGCGCATGCTCAATGGGCTGGGCGCCACGCCGCAAGATCTTCTGGCCATTCTTCAGGCGATCAAAGCCGCGGGTGCCATGAACGCCGAGCTGGAGGTCATATGAACTCCCCCCTGCGCCGCTTCGCGGCTTCCCCCCTCTCTGGCGCGGCTTCGCCGCTGGGAGGGGGGACGCTCCCTGTG
>JAABRN010000022.1 GCA_011390855.1 Hydrogenophaga sp.
CACATCTGCAGGCGTGAAAACACTGATTGGGGCCGCTGAACTCATGCCATTACTTTAGCGCTAGATGACAGGACTTGGCCGCAGGCGCCTTTGAAGCCTGCCTATGGACGCAATTGATCAGATCCCCGAAACAAAAAAGCACCGCGGGGCGGTGCTTTTTTGCGCGAGAACCCAGCCGGATCAGAGCGGGACCTTTTTGAGCATTTCGAGCCCGATTTTACCTTCAGCAATCTCGCGAAGTGCAGTCACGCCAGGCTTGTTCTTGCTCTCGATCTTGGGAGCGTGGCCCTGACTGAGCATCCTGGCCCGGTAGGTTGCTGCCAACACAAGCTGAAAGCGGTTCGGGATTTTTTCCAGGCAGTCTTCGACTGTGATGCGTGCCATGTGTGGGCTCCAGGGTGTTTCGGTGAATCAGGAGATGTTGAGTGCGCTGAACGTTTCGCTCCTGGCGATACGTTGGGCGGCGAACTTGAGCCGCTGGGCATGGACGATGGCCTTGAGGTCAAACAAGGCCCGCTCGAACAACTCATTGATTATAACGAAATCGAACTCACGGGCGTGGCTCATTTCGGTGGCGGCATTCTGCAGCCGCAACTCGATCACATCGGGGGTGTCCTCGGCACGGCGTTCCAGGCGCGAACGCAGCTCATCCCAGCTGGGTGGAAGGATGAAAACGAGCACGGCATTCGGAAAGATCCGCTTGACCTGGATGGCTCCCTGGAAGTCGATTTCCAGCACCACATCGGCACCCTGGGCCATGCGCTGTTCAATCGCCATCTTGGACGTGCCGTACCGGTTGCCGTGCACCATCGCCCATTCCAGAAAGGCACCCTGTATGACCATCTGGTCGAAAGTCTCCTTCGAGACGAAGTAGTACTCCCTCCCGTGCAGCTCCTGCCCCCTGGGGGGACGGGTGGTGTGCGAAACGGAGGGCACGACACGGGCGTCAAGCTCCATCAAAGCCTTGACCAGGCTGGACTTGCCCGCCCCGCTGGGGGCCGCGACGACGAACAGATTTCCGGGGTATTGCATGAAATTCTGGCTATTCAATGTTCTGGACTTGTTCGCGCATCTGTTCGATCAGCACTTTCATGTCCACAGATATCCGGGTCAGCTCAATGTTGGATGATTTTGAACCGAGCGTATTGGCTTCGCGGTGCAACTCCTGAATCAGGAAATCAAGCCTCTTGCCCACCTCGGCGCCTTTGTTCAACAACCGCTCAATCTCGATCAGATGCGAATCCAGCCGCGTGAGTTCTTCGGCCACGTCGATTCGGATCGCAAAAGCGGTGGCTTCGGTCAAGGCCCTGTCATGAGCCATTTCGGGGGCCACGGTATTGCCCGTCACCGAGGCTGCCGAAGCGGCCAAGGCGTCGTTCCAGCGGTCAATGAAGCGCTGTCGCTGCTGTGCCACCAATTGTGGGATCAGGGGCTGTGCATCGTGCGCGAGTTGCCGCAGCTGACTCAGGCGATCCATCAGCATGTCGGTCAGCCGCTGCCCTTCGCGGGCGCGGGCGGCGAGCAGATCGTCCAGGGCCCTGGCCGCCAGCTCCATCAATGGCTTTTGCAGATCGCCTGCATCCAGATGGTTGCGCGAAGAAAGCTGCAAGACTTCAGCGACGGACAGCGGTGCAGCGGTGGGCAACCACGCCCGCACGTTGTCTTGCAAACCCACCAGTTTCTGAAGTTCCAGCGCGCTGGGTGAGCGAGGGCCAGACTCGGCGCGGCCTTCTATCCAGGCCCTGACTTCGACTTTTCCACGCTTGAGTCTGGCTGTCAGGATCTCCCTTAGAGCGGGCTCGGCGCTGCGCAGGTCGTCCGGGAGCTTGAACGACAGGTCCAGGAACCGGCTGTTGACCGAGCGAATCTCCACGCCAACCGATGCCTGAGCCTCGCGGATATTCTCTGGTGTTCTGCCATCTGCAGAGCCTCCGGACTGGCCCGTCGCGTAGCCGGTCATGCTGTAAACTGCCATCGAACTGTGCCCCATCAGGTTGTCTGGTCCAAAACGAGGCGTTCCGGAATCCATCCGAATTATGTCAAAGGTCAAACCCGCCCCCTTGCCGCCCGACACCGTCATCGGCGGCTATCGCATCGTTCGCAAGGTTGCTGCGGGTGGATTCGGTGTCGTGTATCTGGCTGTGGACACCGAAGGCCAGCAAGTGGCCGTGAAGGAATACCTGCCGTCTTCGCTCGCATCGCGGGCGCCGGGTGAGTTGCTTCCCCAGGTTCAGCCTGAAAAGCTCTCGCTGTACCGGCTCGGCCTCAAGAGTTTCTTCGAAGAAGGCCGGGCGCTGGCTCAAATTTCGCATGCGTCGGTGGTGAGCGTGCTGAATTTCTTCCGCGAGAACGAAACGGTCTACATGGTGATGAACTACCTTGAAGGCGCTTCCCTTCAGGAATTCATCATCACGGCGCGCGAGCAAAAGAAGCAGAAGGTATTTCGCGAATCCACCATTCGCTCGCTGTATGACGAGGTGCTTCGGGGTTTGCGCATCGTGCATCAGCACAAGATGCTTCACCTGGACATCAAGCCGGCGAACATCTTCGTGACCGATGACAACCGAGCCGTGCTCATTGATTTTGGCGCTGCGCGCGAGGTGCTGAGCAAAGAAGGCAATTTCATCAGGCCCATGTACACGCCTGGTTTTGCTGCGCCGGAAATGTACCGACGCGATTCCTCCATGGGCCCATGGACCGACATCTATGCCATTGGTGCCTGCATTTACGCCAGCATGCAAGGCTATCCACCCAACGATGCGCCACAGCGGCTTGAAAAAGACCGTCTGTCGCTCGCTTTGTCCCGCTTGCGCGGCGTGTATTCGGACAACCTCATCGAGGTGGTGGAATGGTGCATGTCGCTTGATCCATTGTCACGTCCGCAATCGGTGTTCGCCTTGCAGAAGGAGCTCAGCCGGGAGACTGAACGCAGCTACACCAAGCTGACGGTGGCTGAAAAAATGCGACTCCAATTTGACAGCATCGTGTCGGACAACAAGAAGTCCATGCGCAAGTCCACGAACGCTGGCACCAAGTTTCGATGAAGTTTTCGGTCTACCAGATCAGTCGGCAGGGCGGTCGCGAGCGAAACGAAGATCGCATGGGCTATGCCTACACCCGTGAGGCCGGGCTTTTCGTGCTGGCCGACGGTATGGGCGGTCATCCGGAAGGCGCCATGGCTGCACAGCTCGCACTGCAGACGTTTTCTGCCTATTTTCAGAAGGCCGCGAACCCCACTGTGCGCGAGGTGACCGAGTTCCTCTCCAGCGCCTTGATGGCCGCACACCACCAGATCATTCGCTACGCTTCTGAAAAGGGCATGCTGGACACACCGCGCACCACGCTGGTGGCGGCGGTCATGGAACGCAACCACATGCATTGGGTGCATTGTGGAGACTCTCGGCTCTACATCGTTCGAGATGGCAAGCTGCTCACCCGCACGCGAGACCACTCCTACATGGAGCAGCAGGCTCACCTGGGCAAGGCCACCGACCACATCAACCGCAACATTCTGTTCACTTGCCTGGGTTCACCCGCGAAGCCTGTCTATGACCTGTCGGGGCCGCTCCAGTTGCAACAGGGTGACCGCGTCCTTCTGTGCTCTGACGGCTTGTGGGGCACGGTGAAAGACTTGGAAATCGCCTCAGAACTCTCAAAGCGCCCGCTGGAGCAGGCGGTGCCCGAACTGGTTGAAATGGCGCTCAAACGGGGCGGCGCGCGATGTGACAACGTGACCGTGCTGGCCATGGAGTGGGAAACGCCCGAAGAATTCCAGTCGACCAGTGTGTCCACCGAAGACATTGAGGATGGTGTCTTTGCCTCCACCATCCAGTCTGGCGTGCCTGATCCCACCATCGAAGACATGGACGACGAGGCCATCGAGCGATCGATCGCCGAAATCAATGAAGCGATCCGCCGCACGGCCGAGCGCAAACTCTGAAACCTTTCTTTCCTCCCATGACAGTATCGATCCGACCGGGCCACAGGGCCCCAGATGCGTTGCGCGACGTTCGCATCACCCGTGGTTACACCATTCATGCCGAGGGCTCGGTGCTGATCGAATTTGGCCAGACCAAGGTCTTGTGCACCGCCTCGGTGGAAGAAAAAGTGCCGCCCCACAAGCGAGGCAGCGGAGAAGGCTGGGTAACAGCCGAATACGGCATGTTGCCGCGCGCCACCCATACCCGCAGCGACCGTGAGGCCGCTCGCGGCAAGCAAAGCGGGCGCACCCAGGAAATCCAGCGGCTGATCGGGCGTTCCCTGCGCGCTGTGTTCGACTTGAAGGCTCTCGGCGAACGCACGATCTCGCTGGATTGCGACGTGATTCAGGCCGACGGTGGCACCCGAACAGCGAGCATCACCGGTGCGTTTGTGGCGGCGCATGATGCGGTGAGCAAACTGCTCAAGGAAGGAAAGATCGCGGCAACGCCGATCAAGGACCACGTGGCAGCCATTTCCGTTGGCTTGCTTGAGGGGGCGAGTCTCCTCGATCTCGAATACGTGGAAGATTCGGCCTGCGACACCGATATGAATGTGGTGATGACGGGGGCAGGCCATTATGTGGAAGTGCAAGGCACGGCCGAGGGTGCGGCATTCACCCGGCGCGAAATGGACGCTCTGCTGGTTCTGGCCGAAAAGGGCATCGGCGAGCTCGTGGCCATGCAGCGCCGCGCGCTCGACCTGTCCTGACGCACGCCTCACCCGACATGAAGCTGGTACTGGCATCGAACAACGCCGGGAAGCTGGCCGAACTGCAGGCACTGTTTGCGCCGCTCGGCGTTGAGCTCGTGCGGCAAGGCGATCTGGGTATTCCTGAAGCGCCCGAGCCCCACCGCACATTCGTCGAAAACGCGCTGGCCAAAGCCCGACATGCGGCACGGTTAAGCGGACTGCCTGCCGTTGCCGATGATGCGGGGCTGTGTGTGGAGGCCTTTGGCGGACTGCCCGGCGTCGACACCGCTTTTTATGCCACCCGGTTTGGGTATGAAAAGGGCGACGACAACAATGTGCGGGCCTTGCTCGAACAGATGGCAGATCTGAACGACCGACGAGCCGCGCTGGTCAGCACGTTGGTGGCGTTGCGCAGCGCAGACGATCCCGAGCCATTGGTGGCAACAGGGCGAGCGCCAGGGCTGATCACGCGAGAGCCTGTGGGGAAAAACGGCTTTGGCTTCGACCCTGTGATGTTTCTGCCTGAATTCGGCCAGACCTTTGCCGAGCTGCCCACCGAAGTCAAGAATGCCAACAGCCACAGGGGCCGAGCGTCCCGGCAGATGTTGGCACTGATGCGCGAGCGATGGTTCGGCTTGCCCGCTGAAGCGACGACATGACCACGGGTGAACCGGTGCCGATGTCGTGGCCCCGAGAGATCGAAACAAACCGGGGCATCTTGCCCCAGGCCACGTGGAACGACGTGAATCACTGGATGCGGCCAGGCACCTTGCAACTGCAAAGCTTGCCACCGCTTTCGCTTTACGTACACCTGCCCTGGTGCCTGAAGAAGTGCCCTTATTGCGACTTCAACTCCCACGAATGGTCGGCCACCGCCGGAGCAGATGAGGCGCTGCCAGAGGCGCGCTACCTGGATGCTTTGCGGGCTGACCTCGCCGCGTCACTGCCGTTGATCTGGGGTCGATCGGTTCACAGCGTATTCATAGGCGGCGGTACACCCAGTCTTTTTTCCCCTGCGGCCATCGATCGTTTGCTGGGCGATATTCGCTCCCTTGTTCGCCTGGACGCGGATGCAGAGATCACACTGGAAGCCAACCCCGGCACCTTCGAAAAGAACCGTTTTCGTGCCTTTCGCGATGCTGGCGTGACAAGGCTGTCGATCGGCGTGCAGAGCTTCAATGACGCGCATTTGCAGGCGTTGGGCCGGGTGCACGACGCAGCACAGGCACTGGCTGCGGTGGAAGAAGCCTCCCGGTCGTTCGACACCTTCAACCTGGACATCATGTACGCGTTGCCAGGTCAGTCACTGGCCGATTGTGAAAAAGACATTCGCACGGCGCTGTCGTTCTCGCCCCCGCACATTTCG
>JAABRN010000023.1 GCA_011390855.1 Hydrogenophaga sp.
ACCGAGGTCACCGGTCGTGCGGGTCTGGAGCGGTATGAGGTGTCGGCCTACGCCCGCGAGGGGCACCGTTGCTGGCACAACCTGAACTACTGGCAGTTTGGCGATTACCTGGGCATTGGCGCGGGGGCACACAGCAAGCTGAGCTTTGCACATCGCGTCGGCCGGCCGGTGCGCGTGCGTGATCCCCGTCTGTACATGGACCGAGCCAATGCAGGCGATGCCGTGGTCAGTGCCGACGAAGTGGCTCGCAAGCAGTTACCGTTCGAGTTCATGCTCAATGCGCTGCGACTCAGGGATGGGTTTTC
>JAABRN010000024.1 GCA_011390855.1 Hydrogenophaga sp.
AATTTCATCAGCCTCTTCGATCACGTGGTTGTTGGTGAGAATGTAGCCAGCAGGGCTGACGATCACACCGGAACCCAGACCTGTCTGGGCTTGGGAGCGGTCCTGCTCGCCAAAGAAGAAGCGAAACCAGGGATCGGCGCTTTGCGGGCTGTTGATGGCTGCCTTGCTGGTGTTGATGCTCACGACTGCCGGGGAGGCATTGCGCGCGGCTGTGCGAAAACTGGTCGACCCATCGGCCGCTGGACCTGAAGCTGCCGGTGCTGCTTCAAAGACGGGCACGATGGAGGTCATCGTGGGCCGCCTGTCGAGCCACTCGGGTTTGAGCGTGGCAACCACAAAAAAGGCCGCCAGCAGCACGGTCACGGATTGGGCGTAAACCAGCCAGA
>JAABRN010000025.1 GCA_011390855.1 Hydrogenophaga sp.
AATCTTGGGTCGCAGCTACTTGCGCGTCGGTCATCCCGTATGGCCTGATTGTCCAGCATATGGCACCTTGTGTTCACAGTTCAACCCGCTTGATGGATGTCAAGGCATAGGGCGCTCGCTGCGGTTGCAATGAGGGCCTATCTAGCAAGAAATGGAGTACCCAATGAAAGCCATGGCGGACCTTTTTTCAACCGACTACGGCCTGTTCAGCGTTGCAGGCTTCATTTTCATGATCGGTATGGCGATTTGGTTTTTTCGCTTTTTCATGCGGAAGATGAACGAGTCCGAGCGTGCACACGGCTCCGAGCGCTGAAGTTCCTGACGTGGCCGGGGGCGCTCGTCGAGCGAGACTGTCAGAATAGCCATGGAGCCTGGCAGGTGCGCCTTCGCTTGCCTGACTTACAGCTCTTACCGACACACTGCTCATGACCTTCTCAGCTTCACACGTCGCTCGTTCAGCCCTGCTGGCGTCTTTTGACGGACTCTTGCAGCCATCGATGTTTCGTGACTACGGTCCCAACGGATTGCAGGTGGAAGGTCGGGCCGAGGTGCGAAAACTGGTTTCTGGTGTCACTGCAAGTCTGGCCTTGATCGACGCTGCCATCGCAGAGAACGCCGATGCCATTCTGGTTCATCATGGGCTTTTCTGGCGCGGGCAGGATGGCAGGGTGACTGGATGGTTGAAGCAACGCCTGTCGCGATTGCTGGCGCACGACATCAACTTGTTCGCCTACCACTTGCCGCTTGATGCCCATGCCACGTTGGGCAACAACGCACAGCTGGCGCGACATCTGGGCATTGATTTGCTTGAGGGGCCGGAGGGCCGGTTTGGTGAGCAAGCCATGGGCTTCCTGGGGCGGCTTCCCCCAACTTCTGCGTCTGCGCTGGCCGAGCACGTTGCCCGCGCTCTGGGGCGGTCGGTGACCCTGGTGGCTGAGCCGGACCAGCCCATCGAACGCGTCGCGCTCTGTACAGGTGGTGCTCAGGGGTATTTCGAATCCGCTATTGCGGCCGGAGCCGATGTGTTCATCACCGGCGAAATCTCGGAGCCACAGGCCCACTACGCTCGGGAATGTGGTGTGGCCTATATTGCTTGCGGACACCATGCGTCGGAACGGTACGGCGCACCTGCGGTAGCAGGCCATGTCGCCTCCGCGCTGGGGTTGCAACACGTTTTTATCGATATTCCCAATCCGGCCTGAGTCACACTGGCAGCATGAACCATCTAGATGCGCTGCCTTCCGCAGAAAGCGTTCCCGTGTTGGTGACCATGGGCGATCCCGCCGGTATTGGCCCGGAGATCATTGCGCTGGCTGTGCGACAGCGCCCTTCGCTGTTGGGCCATCTGGTGGTGGCTGGCGATGTGAAGACGATGCACAGAGCCAACCTTTTGGCGGCCACGCGATGCGGTACCGCTTTGCCAACGCCGTTGGCCGAACTGTCACGGCTTTCGCATTGGCGACACACCCCAGAAGGTTGTCTGGCCGTCGTGCAGGCCTGCCATGCTCCAGGCGCCGTTGCCTGGGGCCAGGTGAGCGCCGTCGCAGGGCGGGCGGCGGCAGAGTGCATCCGTTTTGCCGCAGAAGCGGCACTTCAAAACGAAGTGATGGCTGTGGTGACGGCGCCTGTGCACAAGGAGGCCTTGGCGGCAGCCGGCGTCTCGCATCCGGGGCACACGGAGATGCTTCAGGCGATCGCGGCTGACCATCAGAGAACGCCCCTTGAACGACTCCCGGTCCGCATGATGTTGAGCTGCCCGGGGCTGAGCACCGTGCTCGTGAGTATCCATGTTTCATTGCGCCACGCGCTATCAGCCGTGAGCTTTGAGAAAGTTGTGGAAACGATCCGCCTGACCCAGGCTCATTTTCAACGCGCCGGATCGGTGAGACCCAGGATCGCCGTTGCCGGCTTGAACCCTCACGCGGGAGAGGGGGGCTTGTTTGGGCGGGAAGAAATCGATGTGATTGCGCCGGCCATCAGGCAGGCTCGGAGTGAAGGCATCGATGCCACGGGGCCTTATGCGCCCGACACCGTCTTCATGAGAGCCCGCCAAGGCGAATTTGACGTCGTGATCGCGATGTATCACGACCAGGGCCTGATTCCGGTCAAGCTGCTGGGACTGGATGATGGTGTGAACACCACGATTGGACTGCCGTTTGTTCGCACCAGTCCCGATCACGGCACGGCAATGGACATTGCGGGTACGGGCTTGGCCAGTCCTTCGAGCCTGCTTGCGGCGATTGACGCTGCCATGAACAGCTCGCCGCGTTGAATGCCACCGGGTACACCGTATCCCACCCTCAGACCGCGGGCTGCCTATTTCTGCAGGCTGTCGCGGATCTCGCGCAGCAACAGCACATCCTCGGGAGTGGCTGGGGGCGCAGCAGGCGGCGTCTCTCGCTTCAGGCGGTTCACCTGTTTGACCATCAGGAAGATGATGAACGCAAGGATGATGAAGTTGATGGCTACTGTTATGAAGCTACCGTAGGCCAATGTCGGGACACCCGCTTCCTTCATGGCAGCCAGCGTCTGCGCGGTGCCCTCGGGCACATTGCCCAATGGCAGATACAGGTTGGTGAAGTCAAGGTTCCCGAAAAGTGATCCAACCACCGGCATGATCACATCGTCCACCAGGGACCCCACGATCTTGCCAAACGCTCCACCAATGATCACACCGACCGCGAGGTCGATGACATTGCCCTTGACCGCAAATTCCCTGAACTCCTGCATCATGCCCATGTTGACTCTCCTGAAATCGTGTGTGGAAAGGATAAGAACGGCAAAGCCCTGTCAGGCTCATCACCTTGAAACGCTTGCGATTCTCACATGCTGGAGCACGAGGGGGGCTTTTCCTTCTGACGGCGAAGCAAGAAACCATGGAAATAATTGTCCCGATTCCCGGAATAGCCAAGCGGTCCACCCTGGCAACAAGTGAGGGGTTGTGATCGCTCCAGTACAATGCCGGGTTGACCCTAATGTCTATTGAAACCGATTGAAAGATCCCCATGAGTGAAGCAACCGTCGATGCGTCTGTCGATAACAGCCGCCGCACCTGGCTGATCACTTCCTGCGCCATGGGTGGCGTTGGAGCAGCTGCAGTCGCCGTTCCTTTCGTGAGCAGTTTTCAGCCCTCCGAACTGGCCAAAGCCGCTGGCGCGGCGGTCCAGGTGGATGTGTCTTCCATCGCCCCCGGGGAGAAGCGGGTGGTGGAGTGGCGGGGGAAACCCGTCTGGATCATGCGCCGCACGCCTGAGCAGCTCGCCTCGCTTGAAAAACAGGAAGGCCAGCTCGCCGACCCTGAATCCTTGCGAACCGCTTACCCGACGCCCGAGTACGCTCGCAATCGGCACCGCTCCATCAAGCCCGAGATTCTGGTGGCCGTGGGCATTTGCACGCACCTGGGCTGCTCGCCCAGTGACAAGCTCACGCCTGGCCCGCAGCCTTCGCTTCCTGATGACTGGCAGGGAGGTTTCCTGTGCGCTTGTCACGGCTCCACCTTTGATGTGGCCGGGCGCGTATTCAGGAACAAGCCCGCGCCTGACAACCTGGAGATCCCGCCCCACTACTACCTGTCCGAGACCACCTTGCTCCTGGGCGAGGAGCAGGCGACCTGAGGCATTTCCCTCTCAGCGCAAGCAGACATCTGACATCAGAGGCAAAACATGGCTGAATTCAAAGAACTTTCCCCTGACGCACCGGTGGGGCAAAAAGCGTTGAACTGGATCGACAACCGGTTCCCGCTGTCCAAGCTCTACAACGAGCACCTGGCCGAGTACTACGCGCCGAAAAACTTCAATTTCTGGTACTTTTTCGGCTCGCTGGCGTTGCTGGTGCTGGTGATTCAAATCGTCACCGGCATTTTCCTTGTCATGCATTACAAGCCCGATGCCACACTCAATGCAGCGGGTGTGCCGGTTGCCTTCGCTTCTGTGGAATACATCATGCGCGATGTGCCATGGGGTTGGCTGATCCGCTACATGCACTCCACGGGTGCCTCTGCATTCTTCGTGGTGGTCTACCTCCACATGTTCCGGGGCCTCATCTATGGTTCCTACCGCAAGCCACGCGAGTTGGTTTGGGTATTCGGCTGTGCCATCTTCCTCGTGCTGATGGCAGAGGCTTTCATGGGCTACCTCTTGCCTTGGGGGCAAATGTCCTACTGGGGCGCGCAGGTGATCGTGAACCTGTTTTCCGCGATCCCCTTCATTGGTCCTGATCTCGCGTTGCTGATTCGGGGTGATTTCGTCGTGGGCGACGCCACCCTCAACCGCTTCTTCAGCTTCCATGTGATTGCAGTGCCTTTGGTGCTGCTTGGCTTGGTGGTGGCACACATCATTGCCTTGCACGAAGTGGGCTCCAACAACCCTGATGGTGTCGAAATCAAGGCCCTGAAGGACGAAAAGGGCATTCCTCTGGACGGCATTCCTTTTCATCCTTACTACAGCGTGCACGACATTCTGGGCGTATCGGTCTTCCTGATGGTGTTCTCGGCGGTGGTGTTTTTCGCACCTGAGTTTGGTGGATTCTTCCTGGAATACAACAACTTCATCCCCGCTGATCCGCTCGTCACGCCGCTTCACATCGCGCCTGTTTGGTACTTCACGCCGTTCTATTCGATCCTGCGTGCAGTGACCAGCGAAATGATGTACGCCCTGATCGCCTGCGTGGTGCTGGCAGCCGTTCTGGGTGTTGTCAAGACCCAGCTCAGCGCCCTGATGAAGGGCGCGGTGGTCGGTGGAGCACTGGCGCTGGTGGCCATGATGCTGAGCATTGATCCCAAGTTCTGGGGTGTGGTTGCCATGGGTGGCGGTGTCGTGATTCTTTTCTTCCTGCCTTGGCTTGACAACAGCCCGGTCAAGTCGATTCGATATCGTCCCACCTGGAACAAATGGCTGTATGCGTTGTTTGTGATCAACTTCCTGATTCTGGGTTACCTCGGTGTGCTGCCGCCCTCGCCAATCGGTGAGCGAGTGTCACAGGTCGGTACGCTGTTCTATTTTGGCTTCTTCCTCCTGATGCCCTGGTGGAGTCGTTTGGGTGAGTTCAAGACAGTGCCCACACGCGTCACTTTCCAGCCGCACTGAGCCAGGCTGAACCAAACAGAGAGTCATAGCAATGAAAAAAATGATTTTGAGCTTCGTGCTTGCTTCTGCCATGTCGGGGGCGGCCTGGGCAGCTGGCGCAAGCATTCCCATGGAGAAGGCGCCGCAACGAACCAATGACATGTCGGCGTTGCAAAACGGAGCCAAGCTTTTCGTCAACTACTGTTTGAACTGTCACGCGGCTTCGTTCATGCGCTTCAACCGACTGCGCGACATCGGCCTGACCGACAAACAGATTGCCGAGAATCTTGCCTTCACGACCGACAAAATTGGCGACACCATGAGGGTGGCGATGGATCCGAAAGACGCCAAGGAATTTTTTGGCAAGAACCCGCCGGACCTCACGCTGGTGGCTCGCTCCAGAGCGGCCATTGGTGGGCACTCAGGACCTGACTACCTCTACACTTTCCTGCGAACCTACTACCGCGATCCTGGCACGCCCACAGGTTGGAACAACAAGGCCTATCCGGCTGTCGCCATGCCCAACCCTTTGTGGGAACTGCAGGGCGAACAGCGCCCTGTTTATGACAAGGTCCAGAGCAAAGGCCAGGAGATCGAAGTGCTCAGGGGGTGGGAGTCAGTCTCACCAGGCACCATGTCCACCGCAGAGTTCGACCAGAATGTGGGCGATCTTGTTGCATTCATGCAGTGGATGAGTGAGCCGCAACAAAACACCCGGGTGCGCATTGGCGTGTGGGTCATGTTGTTCCTCGCAGCGTTTACAGTCGTCGCCTGGCGCCTTAACGCAGCATTCTGGAAAGACATCAAATAATCCGACCCGGATGGCAGAGCCCCGGAGCGCTCATGCCACCCGTTCCACAGTGGTTTGCATCACCGCCGCGGTG
>JAABRN010000040.1 GCA_011390855.1 Hydrogenophaga sp.
ACCGCCGGCACAACAAAACGAAGTCCAGGCCGGGCCTTGAGCATCCTGACTGCGGCCGCAAAAAAACGCGCGGCCAGATACTGCACTTCCGACGTCCGGCTACCCGGAAGAATGGCCACCACGAGATCCTCGTCCCGCAGACCCAGCTTGCGGCGGGCAGCGGCGCGATCGGGCACCATGGGGATCACATGTGCGATCGGATGGCCCACGTAGGTGGAGGCGATGCCGTGTTCGGCCAGCAAAGCGGGCTCAAAGGGAAAGATACAAAGCACATGATCAACCCCGCGCCGCACCTTCTCCACCTTCTCGGGCCGCCAGGCCCAGAAAGAGGGGCAGACAAAATGCACAGTGCGCACACCCGCAGCCTTGAGGTCGGCTTCCAGCCCGAAGTTGAAATCAGGCGCGTCCACGCCGATAAAAAGCGCGGGCGGTTGTGCCAGAAGTCGCTCGCGCAGCTGTTTGCGAATGCGCAAAATGCCCAGCAATTTGGGCAATACCTCCAGGTAGCCCCGAACGGCCAGTCGCTCGCTGGGCCACCACGCGTCGAAACCTTGTTCGACCATGCGTGGTCCACCGATGCCTGCGGCCACGAGATCAGGCCATCGCTGGCGCATGGCCTGCAGGAGCAAGCCAGCGAGCAGATCGCCAGAGGTCTCGCCAGCCACCATCGCTATCCGGCGTTGTCCTTCGATGAATTGGGCCGACACACTGTCAGCGGGCGATGCCGCGGGTCGCAGAGGCCAGGAAGCGGCTCATCATGTCCACATCACCCGCCGCCTCCGGCATGTCACTCACCAGCGATTCGATGCCGCTGCGCGATTGCTCCAGGGTGAGACCCTGGCGGTACAGCAGCTTGTGCATCTGTTTGACGGCAGCAATACGCTCTGGTGTAAACCCGCGCCGACGCAGCCCCACGATGTTGAAACCGCGCACCGCAAGTGGATTGCCATCCACCAACATGAACGGTGGAACATCCTGCGACACCGCACTGGCGAAACCGATCATGGCGTGCGCACCCACCGATACAAACTGGTGGATCCCGGTCAGCCCACCCACCGTGACCCAGTCGGCCAGGTGCACATGACCTGCCAGGGTGGTGTTGTTTGCCAGTGTGGTGTGGTTGTCGACCAGACAGTCATGGGCAATATGGGTGTAGGCCATGATCCAGTTGTCGTTGCCAACCCGCGTGACACCACCTGCACCAGGAACACCGAGGTTGAAAGTGCAGAATTCGCGAATGGTGTTGCGGTTACCTATGAGCAGCTCGGTCGGCTCGCCCGCGTACTTTTTATCCTGTGGCACAGCACCCAGCGAGTTGAACTGGAAAATCCGGTTGTTCTGACCGATCGTGGTGCGACCATCGATCACACAATGAGCACCAACAGTCGTGCCTGCCCCAATCTTCACGTGGGGACCGATCACCGTGTAGGGGCCAACACTGACTGAAGTGTCAATCTCCGCAGAGGGGTCCACCAGTGCGGTGGGATGAATCTGAGTCACAACGCGCACTCCAACCAAATGCTCAGGCAATGGTGCGCATGGTGCACATCAATTCGGCCTCGCAAACCACATTGCCAGCAACACGAATGGAGCCTTTGAATTTATAGATGCCGGACTTCATGCGATCCAGTTCGACATCCATGACCAATTGATCACCCGGCTCAACCGGCCGCTTGAAGCGTGCGGCATCGATGCCGGCAAAGTAGTACACCGTGTTGTCGTCCATGGTCACACCTGCGGTGTCGAATGCAAGCAGGGCCGCGGCCTGGGCCATTGCCTCCAGCATGAGCACACCTGGCATGACGGGGCGATTCGG
The DNA here is from genome assembly GCA_011390855.1 of Hydrogenophaga sp. Lineage (GTDB taxonomy): Bacteria > Pseudomonadota > Gammaproteobacteria > Burkholderiales > Burkholderiaceae_C > Hydrogenophaga. The sequence goes on from JAABRN010000040.1 coordinate 1,817, forward strand.
GAAATGTCCCCCAAAAAAAGGTTCGTTGATGGTGACGTTCTTGATCGCCTTGATGCGCTTGCCTTTTTCGATTTCGAGCACGCGATCCACCAGCAGGAAAGGGTAGCGGTGCGGCAGTTGCTTGCGGATCTCGTGGATGTCCATCATGGTCTTGTATTCTGTTCAGATGCTTGTGCGATTGCTTGTTCGACAGCCTTGAGACGTTCGCGCAAGCGGTTGAGCTGCTTCAGGGATGCGGCATTCTTCTCCCAACTGGCATTGTCGTCGATGGGAAACATGCCGGTATAGTGACCTGGCTTGGCGATCGATCTGGTCACCACGGAGGCGGCCGAGATATTCACACCATCGGCCAGCGTCAGATGGCCAAGCACCACAGCGCCACCGCCGACCGTGCAATGCGCCCCAATCACGGCGCTGCCCGCGACCCCCACACAACCTGCCATGGCGGAATGCGCACCCACACGCACGTTGTGCCCGATCTGAATGAGGTTGTCCAGCTTCACTCCGTCTTCAATCACCGTATCTTCAAGAGCTCCGCGATCAATACAGGTGTTCGCACCGATTTCGACGTCGTCTCCAATGCGGACAGATCCCAGTTGCTCGATCTTGACCCATGTACCTTCATGAGGGGCGAAGCCGAATCCATCGGCACCGATCACGGCCCCCGAGTGAATCACGCCTCGAGCTCCGATGACACAGTGGTCCCCAAATACCACACGCGGATGCAGCCTGGTGTCTTCACCCACTCGGGCGTTTTTTCCCACCACGGCGTGAGCCCCCACTCGTGCGCCATTGCCAATTTGAGCCGCTGCGCCTATGACCGCAAAAGGTCCTACGTCGACGCCTTCCCCGATCACGGCGTCTGGATGAACACTGGCGAGGGGATCGATCTGCGCAGCAGGAAGGGGCTCGTGAACGCGACGCCACCATTGGGTCAGTCGCGCAAAATAGAGGTAAGGGTCGTCGGTGACCACGCATGGTCCCCTGAGAACCGCTTGTGCTTGCAAACCTGGCGGCACGACCACGGCAGCCGCTTGGGTCCGTGTCAGCTGGCTGGCGTACCGAAGATGAGAGACGAAAGTGAGGTCACGTGCTGTGGCTGTCGCCACGGGCGCGAGCCGATCGATTGCGGTATCGGCAGACCCGATCAGTGTGCCGCCCAGGGCACCCACGATGTCACCCAGGGACTTCGACACGCCCACTCTCCGCGCGCTACTTGGCGTTGTTCAAGCTGCTCAGCACCTTGTCGGTGATGTCGTGCTTGGGATTGATGTACACGGCTTCCTGTATCACGAGATCGTACTTTTCAGCCTCCGCAATCTGCTTGATCGCCCGGTTAGCACGCTCAAGCACGGCTTGAAGCTCTTCGTTCTTGCGAAGGTTCAGGTCCTCCTGGAACTCGCGCTGCTTGCGCTGGAATTCCTGGTCTTGCGTGATCAGCTGTCGCTGTCGAACCACCCTCTGGCTCTCGGCAAGCGTTGGGGCCTCCCGCTCGAATTTTTCTGAAGCGGTCTTGAGCTGAGCCGCCAGATTCTGGACTTCTTTCTCCCGGCGCAAAAACTCCTGCTCAAGCTTGGCCTGCGCTGACTTGGCAAGGGAAGCTTCACGAAAAATCCGGTCGGTGTTCACAAAGCCTATGCGAAAGTCCTGGGCCAGCGCAGACATCGCCATCACACTGGCGACAGCCACGAGGCTCCCGGCGCGGATCACAGAAAATAGGGAAGCATTCATTAAAAAGAGGTTCCGATCTGAAACTGGAATTTCTGGATTCTATCCCCGTCAAACTTGCGAATCGGGGTGGCGTAGGCAAAGCGCAAGGGGCCAATAGGCGACACCCAGCTCAGGCCGACACCAGCCGACGCCCGCATGTCAGAGAAGGTCACCTTCTCTCGTTCCCCGTAAACGTTTCCGATATCGACAAAGGCAAACATGCGCAAGGTGCGGTCGTTGCCTGCGCCAGGGAATGGTGCGATGAACTCGGTATTGAGGACAAAATTCCTGGCCCCACCGACGCTAACAGTCTCACCAGTCGTGGAACCAATGACCTCAGATCGTGGCCCCAGGGTTCCCTGGTCGAATCCGCGCACGGATCCAAGACCGCCGCCGTAGAAATTCTTCAGCACAGGGAAGTCACCATCGATCCCTCGACCCAGCCCAATTTCACCATTGAAGGCCAGGGTGTACTGGCGTGTCAACGGAATGAACTGCTGGATCTGATAATTGAGCTTCACGTAACGCTTGTCACTACCGAGGCCGAACTCGGTGTTGAAACGTTGCAGGCGGCCCTCGTTCGGAACCAGTGCGCTGTCTCGCCCGTCACGGGTCCATCCGATGGTGGCCGGAAAGTACGTACCGCCCTGATCGCGGTAGGCCACAGGCAGTTGATTACCCTCGTCGATGCGGATTCGTTCGGCCCCCAGACCAAAAAACACCGTGTCGCGCTCGGTAAACGGAACGCCGAACCGAATGCCCACGCCTGGCGTCACGATACGGTAGTCACCGCCTTGCTCGGTGTACGGTCGGGTGGTCTTGTAATAGGCGTCAAAGGTACGCGAGATCCCATCTGGCGTGAAATAGGGGTTGGTGGTGGTCAGCACGAACTGTCGGTTGAACTTGCTCGTGTTTACATTGAGTCCCAGGTAGTTGCCCGAGCCAAACACGTTCTCTTGCTGAATTCCGGCAAGGAACGAAAGCTTGTCAGCCTGGGAATAACCGGCGCCGATGGAAAGATTGCCTGTGGGCTTCTCCGCCACCGTCACCACCAGGTCCACCTGATCGGGCGTACCAGGGACTGGCTGGGTGTCGATGCCCACTTCGGTAAAGAATCCCAGACGGTCCACCCGATCGCGCGACAGCCGGATGCGATCGCTGTCGTACCAAGCGGCTTCCAACTGGCGGAATTCCCGGCGAATCACTTCGTCCCGGCTGCGGTTGTTTCCTTCGACGTTGATCTTGCGCACGTACACCCGCCGCTGGGGCTGCGCCCGCAACACGAACGACACCTGATTGTTGACGCGGTCAATGGCCGGCACCGCATCGACCTGGGCAAACGCATAACCGAATGCGCCAAAATATTCTGTGAATGCCCTGACCGTGTTGGCCACTTCCTCGGCGTTGTAGGCCTCCCCAGCCTGCAAGGTAACCAGGCGCTTGAACTCCTCGTCCTTTTCCAGGTACTCGCCTTCCAGCGACACCGACGACACGACGAAGCGATTGCCCTCGGTGATGTTGATGGTGATGGACATGCCGTCTTTCTCCGGATCGATGGCCACCTGCGTGGAATCGATGCGGAATTCAAGATAGCCGCGCGTGAGATAGTACGAACGCAGCTTTTCAAGGTCGGCGTTGAGTTTCTCGCGCGAATAGCGATCGGACTTGGTGTACCAGCTCAGCCAGCCACCGGTATCCAGATCGAACAAGCCCCGCAGCGTCGACTCTGGAAAGGCCTGGCTGCCCACCACACGAATGTCGCGGATCTTCGCGACATCACCCTCGACCACGCTGAAGTTGAGATTGACCTGATTGCGCTCGCCAGGTGTCACCGTGGTGGTGACTTCTGCCGCATACATGCTCCGGTTGATGTATTGACGCTTGAGTTCCTGCTCGGCGCGGTCGGCCAGCGCCTTGTCGAAGGGACGGCCCTCAGTCAGGCCAATGTCACGCAACGCCTTCTTCAGGACTTCGGCATCGAACTCCTTGATTCCGGAAAAGCTCACGTCGGCAACGGAAGGCCGCTCTTCAACAATCACCACCAGCACGTCGCCGTTGATCTGAAGACGCACATCGCTGAACAAGCCCAGGCCAAACAGCGACCGGATGGCGGTCGAACCCTTGTCGTCGTTGTACTGATCGCCAATGCGAAAAGGAAGCGATGCAAACACAGTCCCTGGCTCGACGCGCTGAAGACCCTCAACGCGGATGTCGCGCAGCGTGAATGGGTCAACGGCCCAGGCCGGAAGCGCCGACAACAAAGTTGCGGCTAGCGCGGAGAGTGACAGACCGCGCCAGCCATTTTTGATTTTTTTCATGGGAAGGAAATGTTCAGCCCGCCAAGCGAACCACATCATTGAACAAGGCTACGGACATGAGTGCCATCAACACAACAACACCACCGCGCTGCAGGCGTTCCATCCAGGCGTCAGAGACGCTGCGCCCGGTCACGCCCTCCCAAAGATAATACATCAGGTGCCCACCGTCCAAGACAGGCAATGGCAACAAGTTGAGCACGCCCAGGCTCACGCTGATCAAGGCCAGGAACAGCAAATAGGAGGTGAGTCCCAGGCTGGCCGATTTGCCTGCGTAGTCGGCAATGGTGAGCGGTCCGCTCAGATTCTTGACCGATGCCTCCCCAATGAGCATTCGACCCATCATCTTGAGGGTGAGCCAGGAAACTTCCCAGGTGCGGACCACACCTTGCACAAGCCCCTCCACGGGGCCGTACTTCACTGTCATGAACTCTGGCGCTGCTCCAATGTATGCGCCGATGCGTCCCACGTGAACACCATCCACCAGTTCCGGGGCAGGCTCTACCTGGAGTGTGAGGACCTGTCCAGCCCGTTCGAGCTCCCAGGCTTGGACCACAGGCTGGCCACCTGTGCCCACGCCCGTCCTGATCAAGGATCGCAGTTGCTGCCCGTCAGCGACAGGCGCACCATCCACTGCTCGCACCTTGTCTCCAGACTGAAGCCCTGCCTGGGCGGCAGCGCCACCCTCCATCACACCGCCCACCACGGGCGCGCTCCAGGGTGCAGTGATCCCCATCCGCTCAAACAGCTTTGCATCCACCTCACGCACATCCAGCTGGCTCAGAGGCAAAAGGACAGGACGCGTAGAAGCCCCTTCTCCCTGGCCGACCCACAGCGTCATATCGTCTCCGGACAGTGCAGCCTGCGTCAACCGCCAGCGCAGGTCGCCAAATGACCCCACTTCCACAGCCTCTGAGTCACCCACAGACGCGTTGGCCACCCAATCACCACTGGCAATGCCCGCTTGATCCGCCAGTGAACCAGCAACAGGGCTACCCAGAATGGGCTTGGGCTCTTCCACCCCACTCCAGTTCACGACTGCATACAACAAGGCTGCCAGCAGCAAATTCGCGGCCGGTCCAGCCGCCACGATGGCGGCGCGCGAGCGCAATGGCTGGGTGTTGAACGCAAGATGCCGCTCTGCCGCATCGACTGGGCCTTCCCTCTCGTCAAGCATGCGGACATAGCCACCCAAAGGCAATGCACAGAGAACAAACTCGGTAGGGCTTCCTTTTCGCTGCCAACGCAGCAGTGGTTTGCCGAAACCGACAGAAAAACGGAGCACCTTCACACCACAGGCCACGGCGACCCGGTAGTGGCCGTACTCATGGATGGCGATCAGGACGCCAAGCGCAACAACAAACGCAATCACGGTAAGCATGGCAAGGTTTCCTAAGTGCGGTGAGGCATGAACAAGCGCATGGGAGCGGCCGCCGCGCCGATCACTCCTGCAAGCGCAGGATTTCCGCTTCGGCCATAGAGCGAGCTTCCGAATCGATGGCCATCAAGTCGGCAAGATTGACAGGCTTGGAGGGCAGCAAAGCCGTCAAAGTTGCATGGTTGACAGCGTGTATCTGATCGAATGGGAGTCGTCGATCCAGAAAGGCTGCCACGGCGACCTCGTTTGCAGCATTCAAGACAGCGGTGGTGCCCTCTGGCGCTCTCAATGCGTCCCAGGAGAGATACAAGCCGGGGTAGCGTGCCCGTTCGGGTTCCAGGAAGGTGAGCGATGCCAGTGTGGAGAAATCCAGAGGCTGGGCACCGCTGTCCATTCTCTCCGGCCATGAAAGGCCATAGGCGATGGGCACACGCATGTCGGGTGTACCCAACTGCGCCAGCACGGAGGTGTCCTTGAACTGCACCATCGAATGAATGATCTGCTGAGGGTGGATCAATACCTTGATTTTCTCAGGTGGCAAATCAAAAAGCCACCGGGCTTCGATCACTTCCAGCGCTTTGTTCATCATGGTCGCTGAATCCACGGATATCTTGCGGCCCATGACAAAGTTGGGGTGGGCGCATGCCTGTTCGGGCGTCATGGCCGCCAGCGTCTCAAGAGGTGTCTGCCTGAATGGCCCACCCGAAGAAGTCAACAAGATGTGGTCGATGCGCTGAGGCCAGAAAGAGGGATGTTCAGGGAGGCATTGAAAGATGGCCGAATGCTCGCTGTCGATGGGCAGCAAGGTTGCACCACCTTGCCTCACGGTATCCATGAAAAGACCGCCGCCGACGACCAAGGCTTCCTTGTTGGCCAGAAGAAGTTTCTTTCCGGAAGCCGCAGCAGCGAGGCTGGGTGCCAGGCCTGCGGCACCAACGATGGAGGCCATCACGATGTCGACATCAGGATCTTCGCTGACTTCACAAAGCGCCTCGGGCCCCGATAGGACTTCTACGTTCAGCCCCGCCTGGCGCACCTTGTGCCGCAACGCTGCGGCATGCGGATCGCTGGCCATGACCGCAAAACGGGGCCGGAACAGTTCACATTGCTGCAGTAGCAGGTCGACCTGCGTGGAAGCGGTCAGGGCGTGGACTGCAAAACGCTCGGGATGGCGAGCGATCACATCGAGCGTGTTGACGCCAATGGACCCGGTTGAGCCAAGGATGGTGACGGTTTGGGGCTTGTTCATGCAAATTTCACAGACTGACCAGCATCATGGACAAGGGCAGCACAGGAAGCAACGCATCGACCCGGTCCAATACGCCGCCATGACCAGGAAGCAACTGGCTCGAATCTTTCACACCTGCGCTGCGCTTGACCAACGACTCCAGCAAATCCCCGACGACGCTCATGGCGACCAGGAAGAAAAGCGATGCAATACCGAGCAACGGACCCATTTGCCAGAGTCGGGAGTACAGGCTGGCCTGGTCGCCAATGCCACTGGCATCGGCCCATAGCCAGCACGCTGCAAGCAGACAGACCCCTACCAGGCCGCTGATGGCCCCCTCCCAGCTCTTGGCCGGGCTGATCGAAGGCGCCAGTTTGCGGCGCCCGAACGCCTTGCCACCGAAGTAGGCGGCGACATCGGCCATCCAGACCAGCAGCAGTACCGAAAGCAAAAACGCCAGTCCCATTTGCCGGGCCTGCACCAGGGCCAACCATGCACAACAGATCAGAAACAGCCCGATCCAAAGCCTGAGAGGAACCGGCCAGGCTGACCACCCTGCCACACCACGGGCAAGCATGGCGAAGGCCAGGGCGACCCACAGCAACCCGACCACGATCCACCCGATGCGCCAAGACCGGTCCAGCCCGCCCCAAAACCAGAAGAGCGCCATCGCCAGCCCCAGGAGCAGGCCCATGGACAAGCACACCGCTGGCCGGCATCCGTGGAGCCGGGCCCACTCCCAGGCGCCGGTCATGACGAGAACGAGGCTCAGCGCTGTGAAGGGGCGGGTATCGGAGTAGAACAATGCCGGCAACAGGACGGCCAGCAACAGGAGTGCCGTGATGATGCGCTGTTTAAGCATGGCAACGGCCTGTCGAGACGAGCGCCGCCTCGACTGGAGCACATTGCTCGGCGGTCTGCCCGAAACGCCTCTGGCGACCTGCATAGTCGACCAGAGCACGATCCAGCTCTACAGCATCAAAGTCTGGCCACAGACACTCAGTGAAATAGAGCTCGGTATAAGCCGCCTGCCAGAGCAGGAAATTGCTGATGCGCTGCTCCCCACCCGTCCGAATCATGAGGTCCGGGTCGCTCACGTGCGCCATGGACATGGCTTGACTGAGGCTGGCTTCGGTGATCTCGACACCTTGCGTTGCCAGCTTCTGAGCCGCTTGAACCACATCCCACCGTCCGCCGTAGTTGAAGCACACGTTGAGAACGAGCTGGTCGTTGTGTTGCGTCGCTCTTTCGGCGAGCTCCAGCCCCTGCACCACCTTGTCGGACAGCCCTTGCCTGCCTCCGGGGAAGTGCAACTGGACCCCATTGGCTTCCAACTTGGGCACTTCACGGGAGAGCGCCATCACCAGCAACTCCATGAGGCCAGAGACTTCATCAGCAGGGCGACTCCAGTTCTCTGATGAGAAAGCAAAGACAGTCAGTATGCGCACCTTGCGCTCAAGACAGGCAGCGACCGCCTTCCTCAAGGCATCGACACCTTGCTTGTGCCCGGCCACTCTGGGCAGCCAGCGCTTTTGCGCCCAGCGACCATTGCCGTCCATGACGATCGCGACATGCTTCGGGATCTGCAATGCGCTCACCAGGTCGTTGGAGACGGGGACTGTCATCTGAAGTCTGGCCACGGTGGACGTACAGGCGTCAAACCGCCAGGATGTCCTGCTCTTTGGATGCCACCAGCCGGTCGACGTCTGCGATCATCCGGTCAGTGAGCTTCTGGATCTCATCCTGCGACCGACGATCATCGTCCTCAGAGGCGAGCTTTTCCTTGACCAGCTTCTTCACGGCTTCGTTGGCATCCCTGCGCAGGTTTCGGATGGCAATCTTGGCCGCCTCGCCGTCGCTACGCACAACCTTGGTCAGCTCTTTGCGGCGCTCTTCTGTCATGGCCGGCATCGGCACACGGATCAGATCGCCCTGGCTCGACGGGTTCAGGCCCAGGTCTGACTCCCTTATGGCCTTTTCAATTTTCGCTCCCATGCCCTTCTCCCATGGTGCCACGCCAATGGTGCGCGCATCAAGCAGAGAGAGGTTGGCCACTTGAGAGAGCGGGAGCATGGACCCGTAGTAGTCGACATGCACCGTATCGAGCAAAAGTGGATTCGCGCGGCCCGTGCGAATCTTCGTCAAGCCGCTCTTGAACGATTCGATGGACTGCTGCATTTTGTGCTCGGCGGTCTGGTGAATTTCGGCTGTACTCATATTGTTCCTCGATACATCTCTGTTCAACTGTGATCGGTATCAGACGTGAACCAATGTGCCCTCATCGCCGCCCAGAACCACTTTACGCAACGCCCCGGGTTTGAAGATGGAGAACACCTTGACTGGCAGCTTCTGGTCTCTGCAGAGAGCGAATGCGGTCGCATCCATCACCTGAAGGTTGCGTGCCATGGCCTCATCAAAAGTGATTGACGCGTAACGCGTGGCGGTGGCGTCCTTATTGGGATCGGCAGAGTACACCCCGTCCACCTTGGTGGCCTTGAGCACAATCTCTGCACCGATTTCTGCGCCACGCAGCGCGGCTGCCGTGTCGGTGGTGAAGAACGGATTGCCGGTTCCGGCAGCGAAAACAACAACTTTGCCTTCTTCAAGATATTGAAGCGCTTTGGGGCGCACGTACGGTTCAACGACCTGCTCAATGGCGATTGCCGACATCACGCGTGCCACGACACCTGCCTTGTCCAGCGCATCGGCCAGCGCCAGCGAATTCATCACAGTGGCCAGCATGCCCATGTAATCGGCGGTCGCCCGGTCCATTCCCACCGATCCGCCAGCCACCCCTCTGAAGATGTTGCCGCCGCCGATGACGATCGCCACTTCGACGCCAAGTCGCGTGACCTCGGCAATTTCTTCCACCATGCGAACGATGGTTGCCCGGTTGATACCAAAGGCGTCGTCCCCCATGAGGGCCTCGCCCGAAAGCTTCAGCAGAATGCGTTTGTACGCTGGCATGGTGACTTCCTGGAGTACGGTGTTCAAATTTATTATCCAACGAGTGTAGCGGCGCCGACACTGCTGCGGGACAACGAGCGCCCTCAGTTACCCGTGCAACGTCGATACCCCACCCCTGTATCGCACGTGACAACGGGCCTGGCGGCCCGTTGATTTTTGCTCACGCTGTCCGGGCCATCGATCCGGTTCAGGCGCCCTTCGCGGCGGCGACCTGGGCCGCCACTTCAGCAGCAAAATCGTCCACTTTTTTCTCGATGCCCTCTCCAACGACGTAAAGGGTAAAGCCCTTGACCGTCGTGCCTGCAGCCTTGAGCATCTGCTCCACCGTCTGCTTGTCGTTCTTGACGAAAGGCTGGTTGAACAGTGAAACCTCTTTAAGGTATTTCTGAACAGCACCCTCGATACGCTTGGCGGTGATTTCTGCGCTTTGCTCGGGCTTGCCTGCAGCCACCAATTCCTTGTTGGCTTCTTCGGCCTTGGCAGTCGCCACGGAGCGCTCGCGCTCGATGAAGTCAGCAGGCACGTCCGCACTGGTGAGCGCCACGGGCTTCATGGCCGCAATGTGCATGGCGGTGTCCTTGGCAGGCACTTCCTCCCCGTCGAACTCCACCACAACGCCAATGCGGGTACCATGCAGGTAGCTGGCCAGCTTGCCCGCTCCGCTGTAGCGCTTGAAGCGGCGGAAGCTCATGTTCTCGCCAATCTTGCCAATCAGCCCCTTGCGCACATCTTCCAGTGTGGGACCGAACGTTTCCTGGGAATAAGGCAGAGCAGCCAGCGCTTCCAGGTCGGCGGGGTTGTGATCCGCCACAAGGCGGGCAGCGGCATTTGCCAAATCCAGGAAGCTGTCATTCTTCGTGACGAAGTCGGTTTCGCAGTTGACTTCGATCAGCGCACCGGTGGCGCCGTCGATGTGGCATGCCACCACGCCTTCGGCCGTCACGCGACTTGCAGCTTTGCCTGCCTTGGTGCCCAGCTTGACCCGAAGCAACTCTTCTGCCTTGGCCATGTCGCCTTCGGCTTCAGTCAGCGCCTTCTTGCACTCCATCATGGGTGCATCGGTTTTGGCACGAAGCTCTGCCACCATGCTTGCTGTAATTGCCATCTTCTTTTCTCCTTGATCTGTCTCGCACCATGCGGCGGCGACAGACATGTCATGTGAATCGGTAAAACTTGTGAAAAAGGGGCTACTGGAGCCCCTGTGACTCACGCTGGCAGCAATCAGGCGGCCGCATCTTCCTTGACTTCGACGAATTCATCTCCGCCTTCTTTCGATACCGCCTTGACCACGTCGTTGACGGCATTGGCACGTCCTTCGAGGATCGCATCGGCGATGCCACGGGCATACAGCGCCACGGCACGCGCGGAGTCATCGTTGCCTGGAATGACGTAGTCGATGCCGATCGGGGAATGGTTGGTATCCACCACGCCCACAAGCGGAATGCCCAGCTTTTGAGCTTCCAGGATGGCAATCTTGTGAAAGCCCACGTCAATCACGAAAATGGCATCAGGCAATGCGGGCATGTCCTGAATGCCGCCAATGTCCTTCTCCAGCTTTTCCATCTCGCGAGCAAACATCAGCTGCTCTTTCTTGGTCATGCTGTCCAGGCCACCTTCTTTCTGGGCCTGCATGTCTTTCAGGCGCTTGATCGAGGTCTTCACTGTCTTGAAGTTGGTCAGCATGCCACCCAGCCAACGCTGGTCAACAAATGGCACGCCAGCGCGCCGCGCCTCCTGGGCCACGATGTCACGGGACTGACGCTTCGTGCCAACCATCAGGATGGTGCCGCGGTTGGCGGACAGCTGACGCACGAATTTGGCAGCCTCTTCAAACAAAGGCAACGTCTTTTCAAGGTTGACGATGTGGATCTTGTTCCGATGGCCGAAAATATACGGCGCCATCTTGGGGTTCCAGAAGCGGGTTTGGTGGCCAAAATGCACACCGGCTTCCAGCATTTCGCGCATGGAGATAGACATAGGATTCACTTTCCTGAGGTTGAGTCTTAAATCCGACCCTGATCACCTTGGATTCGCGCCCACCTGGAGCGACCAATCAAAGCGACACCCGGCTGGGTCGGTTTGCGATTTACCCGCCTTTGTATTGCACCAAGAATGCGCAAATAGCCAAAAGCAAAGCCAGTCGAGTATAGCATCTGGTGTGTCGTTGTTTGCCCATTCTCTGACGGCCGTCTGCCACCAGGCGCGAACGAAACCATCCTGGTCGCAGCCTCCCCCACCTCATCCGGAAAGACATGTCATGCAACATCCTCCGTTGTTCTTGTA
>JAABRN010000027.1 GCA_011390855.1 Hydrogenophaga sp.
CCTGTTCATCGGGTTGATGATCGTCATTTACGCGCATTTCTACCTGAGCCCCAAAGACTCGGTGGGCAAGTTCTACAGCGAGATGATGCTGTTCATGGCCGCCATGCTGGGCGTGGTGCTGTCAGACAACTTGCTGCTGCTGGTGGTGTTCTGGGAACTAACCAGCCTCTCTTCTTTCTTGCTCGTGGGCTACTGGAGCCACCGGGCCGATGCCCGTGCCGGTGCCCGCCAAGCGCTGGCCGTGACCGGCGGCGGCGGTCTGGCCATGCTCGGTGGTTTTGTGCTGCTTGGGCAGATTGCCGGCACCTACGAACTCAGCGCGATGCTGGGCAATGTGGCCGCCATCCAAGCCGACCCGATGTTTGTGCCCGCCTTGCTGCTGATCCTGATCGGTGCCTTTACCAAGAGCGCGCAGTTTCCGTTCCATTTCTGGCTGCCCGATGCCATGGCAGCGCCCACACCGGTGTCGGCTTACCTGCACTCGGCCACCATGGTGAAAGCTGGCGTTTTCCTGCTCATGCGCATGTACCCGGTGCTGGCGGGTTCGGGCTGGTTTGAGGTGATCGTGACCACCGTGGGCCTGATCACGGTGCTCTTTGCGGCCTTCATTGCGATCTTCAAGCACGACCTGAAGGGCCTGCTTGCGTACTCCACCGTGAGCCACCTCGGGCTCATCACCTTTCTGGTGGGTCTAGGCTCGCCGCTGGCCGCTGTGGCCGCGGTTTTTCATGTGCTGAACCACGCCACCTTCAAGGCCTCGTTGTTCATGATCGCTGGTATCGTGGACCACGAAACCCACTCGCGCGACATGCGTCAGCTCGGCGGCCTCTATAAACTCATGCCATGGACCGCCACGCTGTCCATGGTGGCGGCCGCGTCGATGGCCGGGGTGCCGCTGACCAACGGCTTTCTGTCCAAGGAAATGTTTTTCACCGAGGCGGTGGTGGGAACGGCCGGCATGGGGGGCGTCTGGGTCTGGCTGGTGCCAGCGCTGGTGACGCTGGCGGGTGTGTTCAGCGTGGCCTACTCGCTGCGCTTTGTGCACGATACCTATTTCAACGGCGAGCTGGGTGATGTGCCCAACAGGCATCCCCACGAGCCGCCGCTGGGCATGAAGCTGCCCGCCATGTTGTTGGTCACCATGTGCGTCGTGGTGGGCTTGCTGCCAGCGATCACGTTTGGCCCGCTGGTACATGTGGCGGCCACTGCGATGGTCGGGCAGCCGTTGCCTGAATACCACCTGGCGCTGTGGCATGGTTTCAACCTGCCGTTGCTGATGAGCGCGGTGGCGGTGGGTGTGGGCGTTTCGCTTTATCTCTGGCTGGCGCGTGCGCGCTGGCTGCACCGCATCAGCAGCGAGGCCTGGTTTGGGGCTCTTACCGGCCGCTCGGTGTTTGAGGGAGGCAGCGACGGCCTGTTCTCCCTGTCTGGGCGTCTCTCGATCTGGCTGGAAAACGGTTCGCTACAGCGCTATCTGGCGTGGATGGTCGCGTCGGCGGTGGTGGTGGCTGCAGCGCCCTTGATCGCCGGTGGCGGCATTGGTGCCGGTTCGCGCGGGCTTTTGCCAGCCAACGCGTTGGCGGTGGCGATCTGGCTGTTGCTGGGTGCCACCTGCCTGGTGATCGTGTTCACCCACCACCGGCGCTTCCAGTCGGTGGTGTTGCTGGGTGTGGTGGGGCTGGCGGTGTCGCTCACGTTTGTGAGCCTGTCGGCCCCCGATCTGGCGCTGACCCAGCTTTCGGTGGAGCTGGTGTCTACCGTGCTGTTGCTGATGGGGCTGGCGCTGCTGCCTGCCCAGTCACCTCGCGAATCGTCTTCCGGGCGCCGTATGCGCGACGCCCTGCTAGCGCTGGCCGGCGGCGCAGGCGTGGCCTGGCTGGCGTGGGTATTGCTGACGCGCGGCCACGAGTCGATTGCCTGGTATTTCCTCGACAAGTCGCTGCCACTGGGCGGTGGCAGCAACGTGGTCAACGTCATCCTAGTGGACTTCCGCGGTTATGACACCTACGGCGAAATCACGGTGCTGGGCATTGCGGCCATCGGTGTGCTTGCCCTGATGGAGGGGATGACCGCGCGTCGTCCGCTGGCCGACGTCGCCGGTCGGCGCTGGACCTTCGTCGATCAGCCGCTGCTGCTGCGCGTGGCCGCCTCGGTGGTGTTGCCAGTGGCGCTGGTGTTCAGTGTCTACATCTTCATGCGGGGCCACAACATGCCCGGCGGGGGCTTTATTGCCGGGCTGATCACCTCCGTGGCACTGGTGCTGCAACTGATGTCGCTGGGGCAGGCGCGCGCCGAGGCGGTGCTCAGGGCCCATGGCGGCCGGCGTTTTGTGCGCTGGATTGGGACCGGCCTGGGGATTGCCGGGCTCACGGGAGCGGGCGCCTTCCTCTTCGGCAAGCCCTTCCTCACCAGCGCGCATGGCCACCCGTATGTAGGATGGCTGGGCGAGTTGCCGCTGGCCAGCGCTGCGCTGTTCGACCTCGGGGTTTACTTCACCGTGGTGGGCGCCACGCTGCTGACCATCTCGGTGCTGGGCTCCGCCAGTCATGAAGGCATTCCGAGCCGGGATGCCGGCCCGGTTCATAACAGCGCGGCTGAAGCTACGGCAACGGGAGCTCCGCAATGACACTGAGCATGGAATTTCTGCTGGCCTCGGGCATTGGCGTGGTGACCGCCGCAGGTATCTACCTGCTGCTGCGTGGGCGTACCTTTCCGGTGGTGATAGGCCTCTCGCTGATCGGCTACGCGGTCAATGTGTTCATCTTTGTTATGGGCCGCCTGTGGTTCGACGCCAACCCCATCCTCGGCTCAGGAGAGTTGCTGGCGGATCCGCTACCGCAGGCGCTGGTGCTGACCGCGATCGTTATCGGCTTTGCCACCACAGGTTTCGTGATCGAACTGGCGTTGCGCAGCCGCCATGAGAGCGGTAGCGACCACGTCGACGGTCATGAACCGCGCCATGTGGGTGCTCCCTCCAAGGCAAGGGCCGATTCGAACAGGGGGGCCAACTGATGCTCAACGCCATAGCGGCCTTCTGGCTGCAACACGCCCCGGTGCTTTCGGTGCTGTTGCCCGCGTTCTCTGCCTGCATTTTGTTGTTGCTGGGGGATTTTTCGACCCTGACCACGGGGGGGCACGTCGAGCGCCGCGTGCGCTGGCGTCGTCGCTTCGCCATGGGTTCGGCCCTTTTAGGGTTGTGGATGTCGTTCCAGTTGGTGCTGCTGGCCGACGGCGGCGCACTCACCGTCTACCCGCTGGGCGACTGGCCCGCGCCGTTTGGCATTGTCATGGTGGTCGACCGGCTCTCGGCGCTGATGGTGCTGCTAACCTACGCGGTAGCCGTGCCAGCGCTGTATTACGCCACCGGTGGATGGGACAACCGCGGACGGTATTTCCACGCGGTGTTTCAGTTCCAGCTCATGGGCCTGTGTGGCGCGTTTCTGACAGGCGATCTGTTCAACCTGTTTGTGTTTTTCGAGGTGTTGTTGATCGCCTCCTACGTGCTGCTCGTGCATGGTCTGGGTCGCGAACGCTTCCGGGTTGGCGTGCACTACGTGATCATCAACCTGACCGCCTCGGCTCTGTTCCTGATCGGGCTGGCCATCATCTACTCGGTGGCGGGCACACTCAACATGGCTGACTTGGCGCTGCGCATCCCGCAGATAACGGGCGATATGGCGCTGCTTGCCCGATCTGCGGCGCTGATCCTGTTGCTCGTGTTCGGTGTCAAGGCGGCGCTGTTGCCACTGTATTTCTGGCTGCCCTCAACCTACGCGGCGGCCAGCGCGCCGGTGGCGGCGTTGTTTGCCATCATGACCAAGGTGGGTGTGTACAGCATCATCCGCGTCCACTGGGGCATCTTCGGTGCTGGTGCTGGCGAAGCCTCGCTGGCGGCGGCCGACTGGCTGTTGCCGCTGGCGCTCACTACCAGCGTGCTCGGTGTGCTTGGTGCGCTGGCCTCCCACAGCATGGGCCGCCTGATTGCCTATCTCACTGTCTCCTCGGTGGGCACCATTCTGGCTGCAGTGGGGCTTTTCACCACCGCCAGCCTGTCCGCGGCACTGTACTACACGCTTCACAGCACTATCGTGATTGCCGCGCTGTTCCTTCTGGTCGAGCTCATGGCGGCCCAGCGGGGCGCGTCTGGCGATCGGCTGCAGCCCGCCATGGCGGTGCGCGAGCCGGTGTTGCTGGGTCTGATGCTGATTTTTGGCGCTGCGTCTGCTGCCGGCCTACCACCGCTGCCAGGCTTCCTCGGTAAGATCATGGTGCTGCAAAGCAGCGCCGGGCTGCCTGCCCAAGCCTGGGTCTGGTCGGTGGTGTTGCTGGTGGGCTTTTTCTCGCTGGTGGGCCTCGCGCGGGCCGGGGTGATCGTGTTCTGGCACATCGAACCCGAAGCCGGGCGGGCCGAGCTGGTGGCGGGCCGCAGCCCCAAGCTGCTGGCCGCCACGCTGTCGCTGATGGTGGTCACCGTGGGCATGGCGGTGCTGGCGTCGCCCATCAAGAACTACACCGACGCCGCCGCAAGCCAGCTCGGCGACCGCGCGGCTTATGCCGATGCGGTGTTGCGCGCCCATGGCGGGGTCAATGCCAACACCACCCGGCCCTACGACGGCGTACCGCCCGCAGCGCACATGCCGCCTAAGCCAGCGGTGACGGAGGAGCCCCGATGATGTCCGGCAACCCATCTGCCCCCGGCAGGCCCAAGTCGGGTCTGTTGGCGCGCAGCTTTCCGCACCCCGCGCTGTCGATCCAGCTGGCGCTGAGCTGGTTGGTTCTTTCGCACAGCCTGGCCTTCGTGCACCTGCTCTCGGCGGCCCTGATAGGTTGGCTGCTGCCGCACCTGCTGCGCGGCTTCCTGTCCGACGCCAGCCCGTTGCACTGGCCCTCCGTGTTTCGCCTCACCGGCGTGGTGCTGTGGGACATCGTGATGTCCAACATCACGGTGGCGCGCATCACCCTGGGCAGCCTAAAAACGTTGCAGCCGGCGTGGGTGACGGTGACGCTGCAAAGCGAACACCCGCGGGTCAACGCCTTGCTGGCCAGCATCATCACCATGACGCCGGGCACCGTGTCGGCGGTGGTGTACCCAGAGCGGCGAGAAATATTGGTGCACGCGCTCAACTGCGACGACCCTGCCGCGTTGGCGCGCGATATCCAGCAGCGCTATGAGGCGCCGCTGTTGCGCATCTTCGGTAGCGAGTGTGCGCCGTCGGCGCCCACCCAGGAGGCATCACCATGACCCTGCTCACCATAGCCCTTGATCTGGGCACCGCTGCTGTCACGGTGGCGGTGGCGCTGTGCGCTTGGCGACTGCTCAAAGGCCCCGAAATCAGCGACCGCCTGCTGGCCCTGGACACGCTTTACATGAACATGGTGGCGCTGATCATCCTGCTCGACATCCGTTGGGACACCGAGCTGCTGTTCGAGGCCGCGCTGCTGGTGGCCATGATGGGTTTTGTCTCCACCGTCGCGCTGGCGCGCTACATCACACGTGGCGACGTGATCGAATAAGGAGGCACTGCGATGGGAAACTCTCCGCTTGAACTGATCGCCGCGTTGATGATCGTCATCGCCGCCTTCTTTCTGCTGGTGGGCGCGATCGGTCTGGCGCGCTTTCCCGACTTCTACATGCGCCTGCACGCACCCACCAAAGCCTCGACCCTTGGCGTGGGCGGGGTGCTGATTGCCTCCATGCTGGTCACCGCCGACCATGGCCGCCCCGGGCTTGCCGAGCTGCTGATTACCCTGTTTGTGTTCGTGACCGCGCCGGTCTCTGCGAACTTGCTGGCGCAGGCCGCATTGCATCTGCGCCACCGCTCGCTGGCACCGGTGCCCGATGATGCGGTGCCCGAGCGCCGTCCAGGCTGAAGCCCAGCCCGCTCCGGTAGGTGTTGATCGCCAGCTCGTACAGACCACCAAGACAAAGGCCTACGGATCCAGCAACCAGTTTTGGATCAAACCGTCCTCCAACACATGCAGCCCCAAGGGCGGCTTTTTTTCTGCAAGGCCAGTTTTTGAGGCCTTCAGACCGCAGGCAGCCCGTAAAACTGCACGATGTGCTCCCAGGCCTGCTGCGGGTCGTCCATGAACACAAACAGCTTCAGATCTTCTTCCGAAATCGTGCCTTCCTCGACCAGCAGGTCCAGGTTGATCAGGCGTTTCCAGTAGTCGGTGCCAAACAGCACGATGGGCACCGGCTTGGCTTTTTTGCATTGCACCAGTGTGATGACCTCAAACAGCTCGTCCAGCGTGCCGAAGCCGCCGGGAAACGCCACCAGCGCTTTGGCCCGCATCATGAAATGCATTTTGCGCA
>JAABRN010000028.1 GCA_011390855.1 Hydrogenophaga sp.
TGCATGGCAAGGCACCTCTGAACTGGTGCTGGAAGGCAAGGATTTCGCTCTGGTCAGCAGCACCGCCGGAAGGCTCGATTCCCTGACGATGTCGAGCGCGAGCTTCAGTTTGTCGAGAGAGGCACGGCAACGCCTGGAAACAGAAGTGGAGGCACAGGCCATTGAACGGTTCCGCGCCCGTGCTGGCGAAATCGCCAAAGGCTTCGGCTTCGCCAGCTACGCTCTCAGAGAAGTGTCGGTCAGCTCGGTCGACGATGGGGGTATGCCGGTGCACCCCCGCATGATGGCCATGGAGGCCAGGGACATGTCGGACGCTCCGATCCCTGTTGCGGCTGGAAACAGCACCGTCAGGGTGACTGTGGCAGGGTCCATCCAGCTGCGCTAAGGCTGTTCACCAATAGGGCGTGGGGGCGCCCTGCGCCAGGCAGCCGCCGCAAGCTCGGCCGGTCGGCTTGCGAAGACGCTTATTGCGCCACCCATCCCCCGTCCATGTTCCACGCCACGCCGCGAATGTTGTTGCCTGCGGGCGAGCAGAAAAACACGGCCAGGGCGCCCAGTTCTTCCGGGGTGGTGAATTGCATGGACGGTTCTTTTTCGCCCAGCAATTGTCTTGTTGCATCTTCGTTGCTGATGCCCTGCGACGCCGCTTTGGCGTCGACCTGCTTTTGAACCAGCGGTGTGAGCACCCATCCCGGGCAGATGGCATTGCACGTCACGCCAGTGGGAGCCGTTTCCAGTGCGGTGACTTTGGTCAGTCCCACAACCCCGTGCTTGGCCGCCACATAGGCGGACTTTTCCGCAGACCCTACCAGCCCGTGCACGGAAGCCACATTGATCACACGGCCCCAGTTGGCTGCACGCATGGCGGGGAGCGCCAGACGTGTGGCGTGGAAGGCGCTGGACAGGTTGATGGCAAGGATGGCGTCCCACTTCTCGACGGGAAAGTCCTCCACCTTGGCCACATGCTGGATGCCGGCATTGTTGACAAGAATGTCCACCTGGCCAAATCGTTCCGCAGCAAAGGCCATCATGGCTTCAATCTCTGCAGGCTTGCTCATGTCGGCGCCGTGGTACTCCACTCTGACGCCGAGGGCAGCGATTTCGGCCTTCGGGCCGTCTACGTCCCCAAAACCGTTCAGAACGATGTTGGCACCCTGTTGTGCCAGTGCCTTGGCGATGCCCAGACCGATGCCGCTGGTAGACCCGGTGATGAGAGCGGTTTTGTTCGAAAGCATGTGCGAGCTCCAGTTCCATTACGATAGGTTGAATCATTATCGTGGACGCCTGAACCGACAACCGCACCATGCAGGAACCCTCACTCAGATTTCTGTCCGTTGGCGATCCCGCCGCGGTGGATGGTGCTTCGCGCCGCATGGCTTACTGGGATTGGCCGAGTCTGGACGCACAGTCGACTCATACCGTGATCTGCGTGCATGGGCTTTCGCGCCAGGGACGTGATTTCGACACCCTTGCCAAGGCACTTCAGCCAACGTCTCGCGTCATCGCGGTCGATGTGGCCGGGCGCGGTCACAGCGACTGGCTGGCCGCCCCGATGGCTTACCAGGTGCCCACCTACGTGGCTGATCTTGCTGTGCTGATGCTTGCGCTCCGCGCAGATTCACCCGGAATCACCGTCGACTGGGTCGGCACGAGCATGGGGGGCCTGATCGGTCTGGCTGTCGCTGCGCAGCCAACACTCGCGCCGCGGCGATTGGTGCTCAATGATGTGGGGCCAGCCATTCAGTTGGGCGCGCTGCAGCGCATTGGAACCTATCTGGGTAACAACCCGCAGTTTGAAGATGAACAGGCCGCTTGCGACTACCTGGCATCCATCTCGACCGGGTTTGGACCTCATTCCGATGAGCAATGGCGCGCTTTGTGCGGGCCCATGCTGCGCGAGCAGGGTGGCAAGTGGCACCTGCACTACGACCCAGCGATTGCACAACCCTTGAGAGCCCTTTTGCGAACTGGCGACGAGGAAGGCGCACAGCGCTCGGTAAATGAAGGCGAAAACGCGCTATGGCAGTTGTACGACGCCATCACCTGCGAGACACTGCTGCTGCGCGGCGCCGAATCCGACCTGCTTTCGCGCGATACCACGCGCCTCATGTCCACCCGTGGACCCAGGGCTCGGTGCATCGAGTTCGCTGGCGTGGGGCACGCCCCCACCTTGATCGCCCAAGACCAGATCATTGCAGTGCAACAGTTTCTGTTGCAGCCTTCGCCAGTACATGCACCTTGACATGAAGCCTTCTGATCTTTCAGCTCCCGCTGATTCGGCGGCGGTCACAGATGCCGAAACCGGTTTGGCCCAGAGCGTCCAGGTGGTCCCCTCGGCCATCGTGGCGGCCACGTCCGACAGCTTGCCGCAGCAGGCCCATGCGCTTTCGCGCGCCAGGGCATTTGCCGAACCTTTGCTGGCTTGCGAGCAACTCGACACGGGAGAGAACACCTTTGCGCACGCCGAGGCCGTGGCGGCGATTCTTCGCGACATTGGCGGTTCCGAGGCCATGCAGGCGGCCGCCTACCTTGTCTACGCGTGCCAGCACCTGAATCGCCCGCAAGAGGTCATCGCGAAGGCTTTTGGCGAACAGTTCGCCGCACTGGCTGTTGAAACGACCAAGCTGGTGCAGCTGCAGCGGCAAGCGCGTGCAAAAGCGGCAGAGGTCCAGGCCAAGAAGCAAGAAGAGCGCATTTCCGCGCAGGAACATGCGCCTTCTTCTTCCAACAAGGCCCCAGTGACAGAGCTGGCGGCCAGCCAGACTGAAAACGTCCGCAAGATGCTGCTGGCGTTCTCCCGCGATCTGCGTGTGGTGATGTTGCGATTGACGTCGCGGCTGCAGACCTTGCGTTTCTACGCGCTCAGCCGGGGCGAGCCGGGCGAGGCGCTCGCCAGCGAGTCTTTGCACGTGTTTGCGCCGCTGGCCAACCGGCTGGGCATCTGGCAGGTCAAGTGGGAAATGGAAGACCTCGCGTTTCGCTTCCTGGAGCCGCAGACCTACAAACAGGTGGCACAACTGCTGGATGAAAAGCGGGCCGAGCGTGAAGAGCACGTGGAGCAGGTTCGACTGCAATTGGAGAACGAACTGCAGCACCTGGGGGTGAAGGCGTCGGTACATGGCCGACCCAAACACATTTACAGCATCGTCAAGAAGATGCGCGGAAAGTCGCTGGATTTTGATCAGGTTTTCGATATTCGAGCGCTGCGCGTGGTGGTCCCCGAGGCGGATCATTGTTATGCCGTGCTGGCGCACGTGCATGCGCAGTTCTCGCCGGTGCCAGAAGAGTTTGACGACTACATCGCCAAGCCCAAACCCAATGGCTACCAGTCGCTGCACACGGTGGTGCGCGATGAACAGGGTCGGGCTTTCGAGATTCAGATTCGCACAGAGGCGATGCACGACCATGCAGAGCACGGAGTGGCGGCCCATTGGGCCTACAAGGAGGCGGGAGCCAAAGGGTACGCGGGGGTGTCGGCCAGTTCCGACTATGACGCCAAGATCGCCGTGCTCAGACAGCTGCTTGCCTGGGAGCGCGATCTCAGTGGGGCGACCCAGGGCCT
>JAABRN010000029.1 GCA_011390855.1 Hydrogenophaga sp.
CTTTTCGAGGACAGGATCTATGTGCTCACGCCCGACGCTGCGATCGTTGAACTGCCGCAAGGAGCGACCGCGCTTGATTTCGCGTACAGCGTGCACACCAGCCTGGGCCATCGTTGCAGAGGAGCGCGGGTCGATGGCGCCATGGTCACGCTCAACACCCCGCTGCAAAATGGCCAGACAGTGGAGATCACGGCAGCCAAGGAGGGAGGACCTTCGCGCGACTGGCTCAATGGTGAGCTGGGTTATCTGGTCAGCCACCGGGCAAAAAGCAAGGTGCGAGCCTGGTTCAATGCCCAGGCGCTGCAGGAAACCATCTCCCGCGGTCGCGAGGCAGTGGAGAAGCTGCTTCAGCGCGAAGGCAAGACCGCGCTGAAGCTGGACGATCTGGCGGTGTCCATGGGGCTGTCTTCTGCCGCAGAACTGTTCGAGCAGGTCGGTAAGGACGAGCTGTCGCTTCGCGCGATCGAGACGCAACTGAGGCCTTCCGAGCCTGAGCCCGAAGCCGACACCCCAGTCTGGTTGAAGAAGCCAAGAAAGCCCGCATCGGGATCGTCTGGCGGTGTGCTGGTTGTGGGCGTGGAATCGTTGATGACCCAGTTGGCCAAGTGCTGCAAACCTGCGCCACCAGACGAAATCGGTGGTTTTGTGACCCGTGGCAAAGGCGTGAGCATCCACCGGGCAGACTGCAGTGATTTCGCCCACCTCAAGGTGAAGAACCCGGATCGGGTGATTGAGGTGCAGTGGGGCGGGGAAAAAAGCGGGGACACGGGTGTCTATCCTGTGGATGTGGCGGTCGAAGCCGCAGATCGCCAGGGATTGCTGCGCGACATTTCCGACGTGTTTGCTCGCGAAAAGATGAATGTCATCGGTGTTCAGACACAGTCGGTCAAGGGCGTGGCCTGGATGACATTCACCATCGAGGTGAGCGATGCGAGGCAGGTTGCCCGTGCGATGGCTGTGGTGGGCGATGTGAATGGTGTGAGGGTGGTGCGTCGCAAGTAGCACCCCGAAAAAGTGCGGCCCCGCCATGGGCTATACTCTCGGCTTCGAATTCGATCCCAGGCGCGTAGCTCAGCTGGTTAGAGCACCACCTTGACATGGTGGGGGTCGTTGGTTCGAGTCCAATCGCGCCTACCAGAATAAACCCCTGATCTCAATTGAGACCAGGGGTTTTTTTGTTCTTTCAGGCTGTCCATTCAGATCAGTTGTGCGGTCAAGAAGAGGAGTGTGTAACGGAGCCTTGCTTTTGTGCCCGTTCCGGCAAAGGTCAAATGTTTGCGCACAGGGAAAACCCATGTCACCAAGCCGCATCATGGTTTCTAGAATGTGTCATATCCTCCAAGCAGTCCAGGGGCGAGTGCCTCTTCCTTCCTGAAAGTCCGTAGTGCAAAAATCCAAGGCAGAGTCCGGTAGTGAACAGGCGGGCGGTGTTCGCATCATCAAGAAGTACCCAAACCGGCGTCTCTACGATACAGACACTTCGTCCTACATCACCTTGGCTGAAGTGAAGGCGCTTGTGATGGACAACGAACCCTTCGTGGTTCGAGACGCGAAGTCCAACGACGACCTGACCAGAAGCATTCTTTTGCAGATCATCCTGGAAGAGGAAACGGCAGGCGTTCCCATCTTCACCGAGCAGGTGCTGGCGAACATCATTCGCTTCTACGGGCATGCCATGCAGGACTTCATGGGAGCGTATCTCGAGAAGAATGTGCAGATCTTCATGGATCTTCAGCACAAGATGACCGAGCAATCCAGCGGCCTGAATCCGGAGGCCTGGAAGCAGTTCATGAACGTGCAGTCTCCGATGATGCAAGGCATGATGGGGACTTACCTGGAGCAGTCGCGCTCCGCATTTACCCAGATGCAGGAGCAGATGCAGAAGAACAGTGAGCAGATGCTCGCTGCACTCGGGCTGAAGCGCTGAACAGTCTGATTGCATGCAGTCGGGCAGGCAGTCCTGCTGTCTGAGACAATCACGGCATGTCCGAACCCGTTGTCCAGCCAGTGGCCTCAGCGCCCAAAGTCGGTTTTGTCAGCCTGGGTTGCCCCAAGGCGCTCACCGATTCCGAACTCATCCTCACGCAACTCAGCGCTGAGGGCTATCAGACCTCCAAGACCTTTGCCGGTGCCGATCTGGTGATCGTCAACACGTGCGGCTTCATCGACGATGCAGTCCGCGAAAGCCTGGACACCATCGGCGAGGCGCTCGCCGCGAATGGCAAAGTGATTGTCACGGGATGCCTGGGCGCCCGCGAAGGCGAGGGCGGCGGCAACCTCGTGCGGCAGATGCACCCCAGCGTGCTGGCAGTGACAGGGCCACACGCCACCCATGAAGTGATGACGGCGGTGCATCAGCATTTGCCCAAACCGCACGATCCGTTTGTTGATCTGGTTCCGGCACAAGGCATCAAGCTCACGCCACGCCACTACGCCTACCTGAAAATCAGCGAGGGGTGCAACCACCGCTGCACTTTCTGCATCATCCCGTCCATGCGGGGCGATCTCGTCAGCAGGCCCATCGGCGATGTGCTGACTGAAGCACGCAAACTCTTCGACGCAGGGGTCAAGGAGTTGCTGGTGGTCAGCCAGGACACGTCAGCCTATGGAGTGGACGTGCAGTACCGCACCGGGTTCTGGGATGGACGCCCGGTGAAGACGCGCATGTTTGACCTGGTACGCGCCCTGGGCGAGCTGGCAAAGGGCTATGGCGCCTGGGTGCGACTCCACTATGTGTACCC
>JAABRN010000030.1 GCA_011390855.1 Hydrogenophaga sp.
TCCCCGCGCGGCACAATACGCCCAATGGACGACGTGAAGCAGGAAATTGCCGCTGCCGCCGCCGCGCTGGTGGTGGACGAAGGGCTGGATTACGGCGCCGCCAAGCAGCGCGCGCTGCGTGGTCTGGGCCTGCCTGCCCGCACCCCGCTGCCCGACAACCTGCTGGTGGAAGCGGCCGTGCGCGAGCACATTGCCATTTTTCATGCCGACACCCAGCCCGGCGAACTGCGGGTCCTGCGTGAGCTGGCGCTTCAGTGGATGGAGCGCTTTGCCGATTACCAGCCGCTCATTGGGGGAGCGGTATGGCATGGCACCGCCACTGCCCTGAACGATGTGTACCTGCAGCTGTTTGCCGATGACCCCAAGGACATCGAGATCGCACTCATCAACCAGAACCTGGATTACGACGCCACCACCGTGACCGGCTTGCACGGGCAGGCGGTGGAGGCGCTCACGCTGGTGACGCACAGCGAGCCGCTGCAAAGCCGTGTGCTGGTGCACCTGCTGGTGAACGACACGCTGGCCCAGCGTGGCGCCTTGCTGCCCGACGAGGCTGGCCGTAAGCCCCGTGGCGATGCCCGGGCTCTGCGAAACCTTCTGCTTGAGAACGAATCTTCTACTCTATGAACAAACGCAATCTGTTGACTGCCGGCGTGGCTGGTGCGGCATTGCTGGCCGGTGGTGGCCTGGCGTGGTGGCGCTTCCAGCCCCATGCCGTGGTGCAAGGCGCCGAAGACTTTTTCTGGCAACAGGCCTGGGAGAGCCCACAAGGTCAGCTGCTGTCCATGAGCGACTTCCGCGGCAAGCCGCTCCTGCTCAACTTCTGGGCGACGTGGTGTCCGCCGTGCGTGGAAGAAATGCCTTTGCTCAACAGTTTCTACAACGAGCAAAAGTCCAAGGGATGGCAGGTGTTGGGCCTGGCCATTGACCAACCTTCTGCGGTGGAGCGTTTCCTGCAGAAACTGCCGGTGGATTTCCCCATTGCGCTCGCCGGTCTGAGCGGTACCGACCTGAGCCGGCAGTTGGGCAACACCAACGGAGCCTTGCCCTTCACCGTGGTATTCAACGAAAGCGGTACGGTAGCGCACCGCAAGATCGGGCAGGTGTACCCTGAGGATCTCGCAGGCTGGTTGTGAGCCCGCAGTTCGGAGGCAGAGGCTGGCTTTTCGGCTTCAGCGGGCCTCGCCGCATTCTTTCCAGAGGGCTACAAATGCCTGTGGCTCTATGGCGCGGGAGAACAGAAACCCCTGGTACTGGTCGCAACCCAGTTTCTTCAGTAGCTGCTGCTGCTCGCTGAATTCCACCCCTTCGGCCACGACCTGCAAGGACAGGGCATGCCCCATCTGGATGATGGCCGCCACAATGGCCGCATCGTCCTCGCGCTCGTGCGCAGAAATGATGAAGGACCGGTCTATCTTCAGCGTGTTCAGCGGAAAGCGCCGCAGATAAGCCAGGCTGGAATAGCCAGTGCCAAAGTCGTCCAGCGATATGAGTATGCCCAGTGAGGCCAGACGCTGCAGGCGCTCCAGAGTTTCCTCTGCATCATGCAGCAGAATGGTTTCGGTCAGTTCCAGTTCCAGCAGTTGCGGGGGCAACCGGTGCTGCCGCAGGCAGTCGGCCACCTCGTCCACAAATCCGGCTTGCTGGAACTGCAGTCCCGATACGTTGACCGACACCACGCAGCTCTGGCCTGCGGCATGCCACTCGGCGGCCTGCTGCACGGCAGCCTGCAGCACCCAGTGACCCAGTGTCACGATGAATCCGGTTTCCTCTGCCACCCCCACAAAGGTGCTGGGAGGAACCATGCCTAGCTTGGGGTCGTTCCAGCGCAGCAGCGCCTCGCAGGAATGAATCCGGTCGTTCTGCAGGCTCACGCGGGGCTGGTAATGCAGCATGAAGCGGCCCTCACGCAGCCCCTCGCGCATGGCGTGGTCCATCTTGATGCGCGAGAGCAGGTCCACGTTCATCTGGGGCTGGTAGAAGCGGAAGGCCGCCTTGCCACGCTCTTTCACCCGGTACATGGCGGTGTCCGCGTGCTGGATCAGCTCATCCAGGGTGCGGCCATCGGTCGGGTAGAGCGCAATGCCCATGCTGCAGGACAGGCTGAAGGCCATGTCGTCCAGTTCCACGGGGTCGGCAATCATGTCCATGATGCGCTGCGCGGTCATCTCTGCAGCGCGTACATCGGCCTCATGCAGGTGGATGACGAACTCGTCGCCACCCAGGCGGCACAGGGTGTCGGTCTGGCGCAGGCAGCCCTTCAGGCGCTGCGCCACTTCCACCAGCACGCGGTCACCAAACAGGTGGCCCAGTGAATCGTTGATGTGCTTGAAGCGGTCCAGGTCGAGGAACAGAATCGCGAAGCCTTTGGCCGTACGCTCCGACACCTGCAGCGCATAGCCCACCCGTTCGGTGAGCATGAGACGGTTGGGCAGCCCGGTGAGCGGGTCCGTGTAGGCCAGCTGCTCGATGCGTTGTTGCGCCTGCAGCTTCTCGGTCAGGTCTTTGGCAAACAAGACCGTGTGGGTGGGTTTGCCCTCGGCATCGCGAAGCATGACCCAGCACAGCAGCAGGGCCACGGCAGAGCCATCGGCGAGGCGGTGGAACACCTCACCCTCCCAATGGCTGTGGAGATTGAGGCGGCGGTCTACGTCGGTGAGCAGATCGGGCAAGGCGCGTGAGAAAAACAGGTCGCGCGCCGATGTGCCTGTCAAATCGGTCTCGGTGCTCTGGGTCAGGCGTGCCGCCGCCGGGTTGCAGGTAAGGATGGCATGCTGCGCATCGGTCACGAAAATGGCGTCCAGGCTGGACTCGAACACCTTGGCCGCGAGTTTGAGCTGCGTTTCTGTGGCCAGCCGCTCGGTGATGTCGCGGTAAGAGTACACCCGCCCGATGGGCCGGGTGCGCGACAGCTGGGGCAGCGTGACTCGCTCGAAAATTCTGCCCGAGCGCAGCACCAGTACGTCGCTGGCCTCCATCATCGGCATGCGCTGGAGCATGCTCAGTTGCTGCTGGTACTGGTCGGCGTCCACCACGCAGCTGGCCATGTGCGCATGCACGGCGTCGTCGTTGCGCTCGGTCATCAGGCTATCGGGTAGGCCCCACATGCGCGCAAACAGGCGGTTGCACGCGCGAATGCCGCCATCCAGATCACACACCATGATGCCGTCGGTGGTGGATTCCAGTGTGGCACGCAGTTCAGCCAGCAGAGTTTCCAGCTGGCGTTGCGTGCGTTGTTGCAGGGTCTTGTCCTGCATGCCCACCAGGTAGACCACACTTCCGTCTTCCAGGCTGACCTGGCTCACGCGGCGCTCTACCAGAACTGTGCTGCCGTCTGCCCGCCGCAGCAGCGTGTCGGAGTGGATGGCATCGGTCTTGCCGGCGGCCACCTCTTCCCAGAAGTACAGATCTTCGGGCGAAGCGGTGAGGTCAACCACGGGCAGGCCAGCCATGTCTTCACAGGTCAGTTGCTGCAGCTGAGCCGCCGCATGGTTCACCGCCAGAATGCGCAGGCCCAGCGGGTCCACCACCCA
The DNA here is from genome assembly GCA_011390855.1 of Hydrogenophaga sp. Classification (GTDB taxonomy): domain Bacteria; phylum Pseudomonadota; class Gammaproteobacteria; order Burkholderiales; family Burkholderiaceae_C; genus Hydrogenophaga. The sequence continues at coordinate 3,534 of JAABRN010000030.1, forward strand.
CACGGCTTCCAGCAGGCCTTCAATCAGCGGGCTCCAGTGGGGGGCCTTGACCATGCCGGTTCAATCGATCGAGTCGGGCTCTGCCGCCCGCTCGAAAAAGTAACAGATGCGGGCACGTGGAGACAGGTAGTCCAACGTGGAGCGGGGCAGCTGCAGAGGGCGCATGCTGCGCTTGATGCCCAGATCGGGCGATGTTTCCAGATCCAGCACCAGCGCGTCGTCGCGTGGCACACTGGGCTCGTGCACGATGACGCGCGGTTTGAGTGGGCGGGAAGAATTCACCGACACCACCAGCGCGTACCGGCCGTCGACCAACTGCACCACAGAGCCTGGCGGGTAGACACCCATCATCCGGATGAAGGCACTCAGTGTGGCGCCATCGAAGCGCGCTTTCATCTGCGCGAACATCAGGGACAGCGCTTCGTGCGGCGTGAGCGCTGCCGACGGGTTGCCGGGGTTGCACAAGCCGTCGTAGCGGTTGACCAGCGCCAGAATGCTCGATGGTGTGGCAATCTTTTCCTGCTTGAGGCCCAGTGGAAAACCCGAACCATCCGCCAGTTCGTGGTGCTGCGAGATGAACAGCAACACCGGCGCCGGCAGCTCCATCTTGCGGCCAATCTGGACGCTGTGGGCGACGTGTTCCTGGTACAGGCGCAATTGGGGCGCCGAGAAACTGTCCTCCCGGAACCGGACACGCTCGTTGATCTGGGTCTTGCCCAGATCGTGCATGAGGGCTGCGGTACCCAGGTGCGCCAGCGCCACATCGTCCAGCTTCATGGCCCGGCCCAGCAGCAAGCTCAAGACCGTGACGTTGACCGAGTGCATGGAGGTCCGGTCGCCCAGTCCTTCCGACAACAGCCGGATGACAGACTCCCCGTTGGCCGCCATCTGGTCCACCAGGCCACTGACCACCAGCATGCCCCGGTCCCGCGCGGACTGGGGTTTCTGGTCCAGCTCCTCCACCATGGATTTGTAGGTGCGGGTGGCTTCTGCGAATTGCTTCTCGCACAGTGCCAGACTCTGCCGCTGGGCCGCGAGCAGAGAGCGCTTCTGCTGCCGCTCGCCGGCGTCTTCTCCCGAGTTCCCAAAACCGCTGTGCGGCCCGCCGGGGCGCTGCGAGGTCTGCAGAATCTGCCGCCGGGTTTCGTCGCCCACGCCGTCCCGCGGGGCGCCATCGGGTCGTGTGGAAGGCTCGGCGTAGGGGTGGTCCGGTTCCGTGGGTTGCCCTGCCGCGCCGCTCGCGGCTGCGGCCTCTTCATCGGGGCTCGTGGGCGGGTCGCTCTTCTCGGGCGAGTAGCGCACGCGCTGCAAACCCAGCGTTCGGATCGTGTCGATCTGCTGCTGCGAGGAAATCTTGAAGCTGCTGAGGGGGAACGGATGGTCCATCCACCCCAGGTCCAGGTGCACGAACAGTCCGACCCGAAGATCGGCAAGATCGACCGTGGGATCGGGTGAGGGCGGCATGTTCGTGATGGTTCGTCCCTGGGAATTTCGTTACATTATGGCAAAGTTGCGTTAATTCTTTCACCCTCATATCAATTTGCTCCAGCCTCTGGAAGTGATACCTTAAGTTTGCGCCGCCCGCCCACGCACCCCGAAGACCTGCAAACCAGCGTCTGTCCCAGCCGCCCCGATGTACAAGCCGCTTCCCATTGAATCCATAGCGCTGAACAGCCCGGTTCCCGTGCACGTGTGGGACCCCAAAGGGGTGTTGCTTTTACGCAAAGGCGATGTGATCCATTCCGAGCAGCACCGCGGCATGCTCATGCAGCACTCCCCCATGGTGCGGGAAAGCGACTGGCAGACATGGATGTACAGCTACACCGCCGAGCTGGACCGGCGCGTGCGCATGAACGCCCCGCTGAACCACATTGCCGAGGTGGCCCCGCTGGGCGAACTGAACGAACCCGAGGCCCGCGAGCGCGACGAAGACCCGGTAGATTTCTGGAACGACAGGCACAGTGTGCTGTCCCTGTTGCTTCACCAGGCCGAGACCTCCCAGCCGGTGCTGCCCGGCCCCTGGCTGCAGCGCCTGGGCAGTGTGGTGCAACCCTTGGTGCGCTGGATGGAGCGCCGCCCGGACGACACCCTGTTGTTGCTGGTGCAAATGCTGTTCGATCGGCAGCTGCCCTACAGCGCCAGCCACGCGCTGGCCACTGCAGCGCTGGGGCGGCTGCTGGCTGAGCCGGCCGGGCTGAGTGCCTCCGAGATGTCTGCACTGACCCACGCGGCCCTGACCATGAATGCCGGCATGGCGCGCCTGCAAGACGAACTGGCACTGCAGACCGCTGCCCCCAGCGAACCGCAGCTCGCCACCATCCGTGCGCACCCGGCGGCCAGCGTGGCGTGGCTGCAAAGCCAAGGGGTACACGACCCGTTCTGGCTGGCCTTGGTAGATGGCCACCACCAGACCCCCGAGGGGACTGGCTACCCCGAGGGTGCGTTGCCCCACGCAGACACGCAGCTAGGCAAGGCCCTGCGCCTCCTGCAGATGGCCGACCAGTTTGTGGCCCGCATCAGTCCGCGGCGCAGCCGGCCGGGCTTTGCGTCGGCGGATCTGGCGCGGGCACTCTATCTAGGCCCTGACGGGCAACCCGATCCGCTGGGTGCCTTGTTCGTGAAAGTGGTAGGCATGTACCCGCCAGGCAGCTATGTGCAGTTGGCCAGCGGGGAGACGGCGGTGGTGGTGCGGCGTGGCAGGCGGGCCAACGCACCCACGGCCTGTGCCATTGCTGGCAAGCAGGGCATGGCCCTGGGAGAGCCCGCCCTGCGCGACAC
>JAABRN010000031.1 GCA_011390855.1 Hydrogenophaga sp.
CCAGCAAGCCCATGACAGTGGCGGCGCGTGTCTGCATCACCATGTCGGACAGCGCGCTGGCATAGCTGGGTACCCCACGACGCACCGGCTTGAGGAAAATGTCTTCGCCAAGCTCCACCATGCCCGGCATGACGGCGCTGCCGCCGGTGAGCACGATGCCGGAGGACAGCACCTCTTCATGGCCAGAATCGCGCACCACCTGCTGAACCAGCGAGAAAATCTCTTCAACCCTCGGTTCGATGACACCGGCCAACGCCTGACGGCTGAGCATGCGCGGGCCGCGATCACCCAGCCCGGGTACTTCGACCTGGGTGTCGGGGTCGGCCAGCAGTTGCTTGGCACAGCCGGATTCGACCTTGATGTCTTCGGCGTCCTTGGTGGGCGTGCGCAGGGCCATGGCGATGTCGCTGGTGATCAGGTCGCCAGCAATTGGTATCACTGCCGTGTGGCGGATTGCACCGCCCGCAAAAATGGCCACATCGGTGGTGCCCGCGCCGATGTCCACCAGCGCCACACCGAGTTCCTTTTCGTCGTCGGTGAGGATCGCCTGACTGGATGCCAGTGGATTGAGCATGAGCTGGTCCACTTCCAGGCCACAGCGGCGCACGCACTTGATGATGTTCTCGGCAGCGCTTTGCGCCCCGGTGACGATGTGTACCTTGGCTTCGAGGCGGATCCCGCTCATGCCGATCGGCTCTTTCACCTCCTGGCCGTCGATCACGAACTCCTGCGGCTCCACCAGCAGCAGGCGCTGATCGGTGGAGATGTTGATGGCCTTGGCGGTCTCGATCACCCGCGCCACGTCGGCGGCTGTGACCTCGCGGTCCTTGATCGCCACCATGCCGCTGCTGTTGATGCCTCTGATGTGGCTGCCAGTGATACCTGTGTAGACCCGTGCGATACGGCAGTCGGCCATCAGCTCGGCCTCTTTCAGCGCCGCCTGGATGCTTTGCACCGTGGCGTCGATATTCACCACCACGCCGCGCTTGAGCCCGTGGCTGACCGACACCCCGAGCCCTGCGAGCTTGAGTTGGCCATTGGGCTGAACCTCGGCCACCACCACCATGATTTTGGCGGTGCCGATGTCGAGTCCGACAACCAGATCCTTGTATTCCTTGGCCATGATTGCTACCTGTTTACCTTGTGTTTTGTGTTGAGCCAGGGGCGCTGTCGTCCAGCGTGGTGACGCCGCGCAGGCGCAGCGCGTAACCGTTGGGGTAGCGCAGGTCCACCGTCTGCAGTTCACCCGGATAGCGCTGCGTCAGCTGATTGAGCGTGCCGGTGAAGCGTCGTGTGCGTTCGAGCAAATTGTCTGGCGTGCCCCGACCCAGCTCCATGCGTGCGCCGTTGTCGAGATGGGCACTCCAGTTGCCGCGCTCGTTGAGTTCGAGCCGTTCCAGGCCCAGTTCCATGCGGGCGAGTTCTTTGCTGAGCTGCTGGTAAAGCCCCCATACCAGTGCCGCCTGAGGCAGCGGACCAGCCAGTTCGGGCAGGTTGTCACTATCGTCCGGGCTGGCTTCAAACACCTCGCCGTGCAGATTGACCAGTTGGCCTGAGCCTGCCTGGCCCCACCAGGCCACCGCTTCGTGTTCTTCCAGTGTCACACGAAGGCGGTTGGGAAATTCGCGTTGCACGATGGCGGTGCGCACCCAGGGCACCGACTCGAACAGCTGGCGCACCTGCTGCAGATCCACGGTGAGAAAGCTGGTGTTCACCCGTGACCTCAACGCGTTCGTCAGCTGAGCCTTCAGCGAAACGGCATCCTGATGTGCCACATCCCCGTGTACCGTGATGCCCTGGATCATCCAGCCTGGGTGGCGCACTGCCCAGTTGCCTGCCATGACCAGACACAGGACAGCAAACACCACTGCCATGGCGCGGGTGGCCATCTGCATGAGTTTGATGTCGAGCGGCAGGTCGGTTTTCACTCAGGTCTCCTGGGTGGGTGCCGGGTTGTCGAGCGCAGCGCCAGCCAGCACCGAGACGCACAGGTCTTCGTACGACAGGCCGGTGGCACGGGCCGACATGGGCACCAGCGAATGGCCCGTCATGCCGGGCGAGGTGTTGATCTCCAACAGGTAGGGCTCGCGGGTGACCGCGTCGATCATCACGTCGGCCCGAGCCCAGCCACGGCAATCCAGCGCGCGGTAGGCCTTGAGCACCAATGCCTGAATCGCAAGCTCTTCCGCTTCTGGCAGGCCACTGGGTACGAGGTATTGGGTGTCGTCGGTGAAGTACTTGTTCTGGTAGTCGTAGTTGCCGTCGGGCGCCACGATGCGGATCACGGGCAAAGCCTTTGCCTCTGCCCCCGTGCCCAGCACCGGGCAGGTCACTTCGTCGCCGGCAACGAACTGCTCGCACATCACATGGGGATCCTGCTTCGCAGCGAGTGCATAGGCAGCTGCGCATTGGGCAGCGTCGGTGACCTTGCTCAAGCCAAGCGTAGAACCTTCACGCACCGGCTTGACGATCATGGGAGACCCCAGTGCCGCGAAAGCCGCTTCTGTCTCAGACGCACCGTGCACCTGGCGCCAGGCTGGTGTGGGCAGGCCTTCAGCCAGCCAGATGCGCTTGGTCATGAGCTTGTCCATGGCCACGGCAGATGCCATCACGCCCGGTCCGGTGTAGGGAATGCCCAGCAACTCGAGTGCGCCTTGCACCGTGCCGTCTTCGCCCAGCCGGCCATGGAGAGCAATGAAGCAGCGCGCAAAACCTTCGCGGCGCAGCTCATCAAGCGCGCGCTCGGCAGGATCGAATGCGTGCGCATCTACGCCCCTGGACTGCAAGGCCGCCAGTACGCCGGTGCCCGACATCAGCGACACCTCGCGTTCGGCCGAACGGCCACCCATCAACACGGCCACCTTGCCCAGTGATTTCGGGTCCACTGACTTGTTTTCCTTCGTGCTCATGCGCTTCGTTCTCCCGCCAGTTCGATCACCCGCCCCGCCACCGTACCTACCGTACCTGCACCCATGCACAAGACCACGTCGCCATCGCGCGCGTTATCGAGCACGGCCTGGGCCATGGTGGCGATGTCGTCTACGAACACCGGTTCGAGCTTGCCCGCCACACGCAGGGCGCGTGCCAGTGACCGGCCATCGGCCGCCACGATGGGGGCTTCGCCAGCGGCATACACCTCGGCCAGCAGCACCGCATCGGCCTGGTTGATCACCTTCACAAAATCCTCAAAGCAATCACGGGTGCGGGTGTAGCGATGCGGCTGAAATGCCAGCACCAGACGCCGACCAGGGTAAGCGCCGCGCGCAGCCGCCAGCGTGGCTGCCATTTCCACTGGGTGATGCCCGTAGTCGTCGACGACGGTGCAACTGCCGCCGGTTGGCAATGCGGCCTCACCATGGCGTTGGAAACGGCGCCCCACGCCTTTGAAATCCGCGAGGGCCTGCAACATGGCCTCGTCTTCCACCCCAAGCTCCACCGCAATGCCGATGGCCGCCAGTGCATTGAGCACGTTGTGGTCGCCCGGCAGGTTGAGCACCACCTCCAGGTCCGGCAACTCCACGCCGTTCCGGCGCTGGACCGTGAAATGCATTTGCGTGCCGACCGCGCGCACGTTGAGCGCCCGCACCTGCGCGTCTTCTGAAAAACCGTAACTGGTGATGGGGCGTGCGATCTGGGGCAACAACTCCCGAATGGTGGGGTCGTCCACACACACCACGGCAGCGCCATAAAACGGCATGCGGTGCAGGAACTCCACAAACGCGGCCTTCAGACGGCCGAAGTCGTGCCCGTAGGTGTCCATGTGGTCGGCATCGATGTTGGTGACGACCGAAATCACCGGCAGCAGGTTGAGGAAGGACGCATCGGACTCGTCTGCCTCCACAACGATGTACTCGCCCGAACCCAGCTGGGCATTCGCGCCCGCGCTGTTGAGTCGACCACCGATCACGAACGTCGGGTCCATGTTGGCGGCGGCCAGCACACTGGCGACCAGGCTGGTGGTGGTTGTCTTGCCGTGCGTTCCAGCAATGGCCACACCCTTCTTCATGCGCATGAGTTCGGCCAGCATGACAGCACGCGGCACCACCGGCACCAGCTTGGCGTGCGCGGCCACCACCTCGGGGTTGTCTTCTTTCACCGCCGTGGAGGTGACGATGGCGTCAGCCCCTTCGATGTGCGCCGCCTCGTGACCAATGAACACCTCGGCACCCAGCGCAACCAGCCTGCGCGTGACCGCGCTCTCGCCCAGATCGCTGCCAGATATGCGGTAGCCCTGGTTAAGCAGCACCTCGGCAATGCCGCTCATGCCGGCGCCTCCGATGCCTACAAAGTGGATATGGCGAATGGCATGTTTCAAGGCTTCTGCCCTTTCGCCAAAGATTCACAAGCGGCCACGACGGCCGCCACGGCATCGGTCTTTTCCATCTGTTTTGCCTTGTTGGCCATCTCCATCAGTTGCGCCCGTGTCGCGGTCCGAATGGTCTGAGCCAGTGATTGGGGCGTGAACTGGGTTTGGGGCACCAGCCAGGCCGCACCCGCATTCACCAGAAAGCGGGCGTTGGTGGTCTGGTGGTCGTCCACCGCTGAAGGGAAAGGCACGAACAGGGCCGCAGCCCCGACGGCTGCAATTTCGGTCACGGTGCTGGCGCCAGCCCGGCAGACCACCAGGTCGGCATCGGCAAAGGCCTGTGCCGTGTCGTCAATGAAGGGCGTGAGTTCGGCTTGAACACCGGCTGCGGTGTAGTTCGCGCGGAGCTCGTCGATCTGCTTTTCGCCGCTCTGATGAACCACGCTGGGTCGCTCGTTTTCTGGAATCAGGGCCAGGGCCTTGGGTACCGTGTCATTGAGCACTTTGGCCCCCAGACTTCCGCCCACAACCAGCAGGCGCATAGGCCCACTGCGATGCTCAAAACGCGCTGTAGGAGGTGGTTGCTGCAGGAACGGCGGGCGCAGCGGATTGCCGATCCAGTGCCCTTTGGGAAAAACACCCGGAAACGCCGTGAACACGCGGTCTGCAATACCTGCCAACACCTTGTTGGCCATACCCGCCACCGAGTTCTGCTCGTGCAGCACCAGCGGTTTGCCAGCCAGCACGGCCATCATGCCGCCCGGAAAACTGATGTAGCCGCCCAGGCCCAGCACCACGTCCGGCTTGACCCTTCTCACCACGCCCAGCGCCTGCCAGAAGGCGCGCAGCAGGCGCAAAGGCAGCAGCGCCAGCGTGATCACGCCCTTGCCCCGCACGCCGCCGAAGTCGATGGTTTCCAGCGCAAAGCCACGCGGTGGAACCAAACGGCTTTCCATGCTCCCTGGCGCTCCGAGCCAATGCACGCGCCAGCCCTTGTCGCGCAGGGCTTCAGCCACCGCCAGACCGGGAAAGATGTGACCGCCGGTACCGCCAGCCATGACCAGGGCGCAACGTTGGCCGCTCATGCCCGACCCCCGCGCATCATCTGGCGATTCTCGTAATCCACACGCAGCACGATCGCGATCGCCACCAGGTTCATCAGCACCGCAGATCCGCCGTAGCTCATCAATGGCAGGGTCAGACCCTTGGTTGGCAAGGCGCCCAGGTTCACACCGATGTTGATGAAGGCCTGGAATCCGATCCACAGGCCGATGCCTTGCGCAACCAGCCCCGAGAAGACCTGGTCGAGTGCGATCGCCTGGCGACCGATGTGCATGATGCGGCGGGTGAGCCACATGAACAGACCGATCACCACGAGCACGCCCACCAGGCCGAATTCCTCACCCAGCACGGCCAGAAGGAAGTCGGTATGGGCTTCGGGCAGCCAGTGCAGCTTCTCCACGCTGCCGCCGAGGCCAACACCAAAAATTTCACCCCGCCCGAACGCGATCAATGAATGCGAGAGCTGGTAGCCCTTGCCCAGCGCATGTTCGACGCTCCAGGGGTCCAGGTAGGCGAAGATGCGCTCGCGCCGCCAGTCGCTCATCATGACCATCAGGGCAAACGCGCCCACCACCACCAGGGCAATCAGGAAGAACATGCGGGCGTTCACACCACCCAAAAACAGAATACCCATGGCGATGACCACGATCACCATGAAAGCGCCCATATCAGGTTCGGCCAGCAGCAACATACCCACCACCGCTACGGCCACTGCCATGGGGGCCACCGCGCGGAAAAAGTGCTCCTTCACCTCCATGCGGCGCACCATGTAGTCGGCCGCATACAGCAGCACCGCCAGCTTGGCCAGTTCAGACGGTTGGAAGTTGATGATGCCCAGCGAAATCCAGCGACGTGCGCCATTGACGCCTTTGCCGATGAAGGGAAACAGCACCAGCACCAGCAAGACCAGCGCGAACGCAAACAGCCAGGG
>JAABRN010000032.1 GCA_011390855.1 Hydrogenophaga sp.
GGAAGGCGCAGGCTTTGCTGGGGCGGATGGGGGAAGCGTCGGTTCGCTACTCAAGTGTCGGCCCACATGCGCAAGAGATTGTGGTAGCAACCCGTCAGCGCCGTGGTCTCGGCGGTTTCTCCGCGGCGCTCGCGCAGTTTCAGCAGATTCATGTCGAGGTCAAAAAGCAGGCGGCGCTGCTCGTCATGGCGAACCATGCTCTCGATCCAGAAAAAGCTCGCCAGGCGCTGGCCTCGTGTGACGGGTTCGACCCTGTGCACACTGGTGCCGGGGTATATCACCAGGTCCCCGGCGGGCAGCTTGACCCGTCGTTCACCAAAGGTGTCATTGATGACAAGTTCTCCGCCCTCGTACTCACCAGGCTCCGACAAAAAGAGCGTGCAAGAAACATCGCTGCGCACCCACTGCTGTGTGGCTTGTGACCGCAGCACGGCGCCGTCCACGTGCGCGCCATAGTGATTGGCGCCGCCGCCATACCGATTGAACAGCGGATTGAAGATCTTTTTGGGCAGCGTGGCCGAGAAAAACAGCGGGTCGCGCTGTACAGACGCGAGCACCGTGGTGCGAAGCTGCTGGGCGGACTCGCTGTTCTGAGCCAGTTGGTGGTTCTGCTTTTGTGTGACGGCCTGCCCGCCAGCGCTGCTGCGTCCGTCCACCCATGGCGCATCTTCTCCCAGGAGCGCACGCGCAACCAGGATCTCTTCGGGTGTGAGAATACTTTTCAAGTGCAGCAGCATGGGGAGACAGACCGTCGCTTTCAGAACAGGGTTTTGAGGGTCAGTTGAACGGTGCGAGGCGCTCCAGGTGTGTAGAAGCCCCTGTAGAGCGAATCAGCGTAGAGCTTGTCGGTCAGGTTGGTGATGTTGAGCTTGAGCGACAGCGCTTCGCTCAGGCTGTATTCGGCCATCGCGTCAATGGTGGTGAAGCTCTTGGCAACCAGGTCGCGGCGTCCCTCCGGGTTCTGCTTGCCGCGGTAGTTCAGGCCACCGCCCAGGCGCAGCTTGGGCATCACCTGGTAGGTGGTCCACAGACTCGCGCTGTGCTTGGGCGTGAGCCCCGGACGGTCGCCTTCGCGCTGCGCGTTGTTCGCCGAAGCAACACCCTCCTGGTTGATATTCACCGCTGACACGTTGCTGGCATCAATGCGAGCGTCCGGGATCCAGGTGTGGTTGTAGAAGATCTCCCACTTTGTCGTGATGCGACCTGCCAGGTTGAATTCCATTCCGCTGGCGTGGCGCTTGCCAGACAGCAGGTTCTGCTGCGCCGCTGTGTCGGGGTCGGTGTTGCGCTCGTTGTATTTTTCGGAACGGAACAGGGCGACACCCAGCGATGCGCGCTTATCGAAGAGCTCGAACTTGCCACCCACTTCCAGGTTGCGACTTTTTTCTGCCGGCGTGTTGGCGTCGCGACTGTTGGGGCTGCCGGGCGTGAACTGATAGGTGTCGCCCGAAGTGTTGTACGAGGTGCCCAGCGACACGTAGTAGGACTGGGTGTCGGTCGGCTGGTACATCGCGCCAATGCGCGGGCTCCATAGCGAATCCGAGCGCTCGAAGCTGGTCCCGGGCGTGACCACCCCGTTCTGGCCAGTCGTGGGCAGGGTGTCGTACGAAGCTTCAAAGCGGTCGTGCCGCAGGCCGGCGATCAGCTTCCATGCGCTGTTGAGCTCAATCGTGTCCTGGACGTAGAGACCCAGGTTGCGTGTTTCGAATGTGTTGAGCGGCGCGGGGCCGCGTGTGTCTGGTCGGGCGTCGCCGTTGTTCGGCGCGCCCACGGTGCTTTGCAGCCCGCTGGGCTCGCCCGCGAAATTGTTTGCGCGTCGGGCATCTTCAAGCGACACGTCCACGCCGGCGATCAGGTTGTGCTTCTTGCCAAACCAGTCCACCCGACTGGTGAAGTCGCTCTGGACTTGCGTGGCCTCACTGATGCCAATGCGGCCCTTGGGCGTTCGGGTGATGGGCGTGTTCGGGTTCAGGTTGGCGGCCGTGGTGGCGCTGCCGTTGGTCTGGCCGAAGCGGATCACGCTGGCCAGCAGGTCGCGCTCATAGCGGCCGTGGCGCACGCGTGTGGAGAGTTCGCTGTCGTGGCTGAAGCGGTGTTTGTGCGTGAAGGTGGCGTAGGTGGCGGAGGTGTCCTGGTAGTCACTGGCCAGGCCGTGGTAGTCGCTGGCTGGCAGGGTGGGCTGGATCACGCCATTCTCAAGGAACCAGGGGTGGTTGTAGTTGGGGCGGCCTTCCACCTCAAGGTGGTACAGGCCGACGGAGAATTCATTCCGTGAGCCGATGCCCCAGCGGTACGTGGGTGCCACGCCGCGTTTCTTGACTTCAGCGCCGTCGTTGTCGGCGTCGTGAACCATGGCATTGAGGCGGAAAGCAGCGTCTTCGGACAGGCGGAAATTGAAGTCGCCTGTCAGGCGGTGTTCCTTGCCTGTGCCAATGGTGTAGGTGGCCTCATGCTGGTCCATCAGAAACGGAACCTTGCTGACCTGGTTGACCACGCCCCCGGTGGAGCCCTTGCCAAAGAGCATGGACGCCGAACCCTTGAGCACTTCGATGCGGTCGTTGTTGAAGGTGTCGCGCTCGTAGAGCGCGCCGTCCCGGATGCCATCGGTGAAGATGTCCCCGGCCTGACCGAGTGAAAAGCCACGCAGGCGCACATCTTCTTCCCCGGTTTCACCCGCCAGGAAGGTCACGCCGGCGGTGGTGCGCAGCACTTCGCGGAAGTCATCAAGGTTGCGGTCGTCGATCAGTCGCTCAGTCATCACCGTGACCGATTGCGGAATGTCGCGCAGCGCTTGCGTGCCTTTGCCGATCTGGGTATCGGTGGCATGCACGTGGTTTTTGGCGGCTGGAGATTCGGCCTGCCCGTGCACCACAACGGTCGAGAGGGTTTTTTCAGCGCTGGCGGGCGCGGTCTGCGCCATGGCTCCCAAGGAAGTGGCCAAAAGCATGGCGCCCAGTGGCAGCAAGGCGGCAGAGGAGCAAAGAGGGTTGGCGGAAACCGCGCTAGGGGTTGTGCCGGCGGGGGCGGAGAGGGAGGCGAGGGCGAAAGGGGTCGCAGACATGGGTAGGCAGTTCGCAGGCAAAAGGATTTTCGGCTGGCTGCGACGCAACAACTTGCGCGCCATGGCTGGCTGGGTTGTCGATTCTATTACAAATGCGAATGACTCTCATAAACAAAAGCATTTGGTTTTTTAACCTGGCTTCGAGGTGCACGAGACTTGCTCATGGACCTGGCCGGGCTGACCTGACGGTCGCGCCGGAAAGTGAAAACCATTACGATGAAAAGAAATGCTGCATAGCAACAAAAACTATGCACCTCATAGAGACTATCAATTCGAGTTATTGATAGTTGTGAGCTATTATTCACTCATCGCTTGAAGCGGATCGTTTTCCCTTTTCTCTTTTCTTCAACATTCCATCAAGGAAATACCATGACCAACCCCTTCTCCCTGATCAACACCAAAGTCCAGCCTTTCAAGGCCCAGGCCTTCAAGCAAGGCAAATTCATTGAAGTGAGCGAGCAGGACCTGCACGGCAAGTGGTCGGTGCTGATCTTCATGCCTGCTGCCTTCACCTTCAACTGCCCCACCGAAGTGGAAGACGCCGCTGACAACTACGCCGAGTTCCAGAAAGTCGGTGCCGAGGTCTACATCGTGACCACCGACACCCACTTCTCGCACAAGGTGTGGCACGAAACCTCTCCTGCCGTGGGCAAGGCCAACTTCCCCCTGATCGGTGACCCCACCCACCAGCTGACGCGTGGTTTCGGCGTGCACATCGAAGAAGAAGGCCTGGCGCTTCGCGGCACCTTCATCATCAATCCCGATGGCGAAATCAAGACCATGGAAGTGCATGACAACTCCATCGCCCGCGACGTCAAGGAAACCCTGCGCAAGCTCAAGGCTGCCCAGTACGTGGCCAAGAATCCCGGTCAGGTTTGCCCAGCCAAGTGGAACGAAGGCGAAAAGACCCTGACGCCTTCGCTGGACCTGGTCGGCAAGATCTGACCAACCCCGCGCAAGCAAGGGTCCCACCCCCGCGCCGCTCCTGCGGCGCGTCACCCCATCAAGGGGGCGGTACCAGTGGCCCGGCGGAGCCGGTTCCACGGTATCTCTGGAATGGGGCATCTCGCTCCGGAATCCCCCTTGATTGGCAGTCCCGCTGCCCGATGGGCTTGTTCGCAGGCCCATCCAACAGCGGCATTGAACCCTCAGTGCCCACCCCCTTTTCATTCTTCAGGAGTCCGCCATGCTTGACGCCACCCTCAAATCGCAGCTTCAGACCTACCTTGGCATGCTGCGCCAGCCCATCCACCTCATTGCCTCGCTCGACCAGAGCCAGACCGGGATCGAGATGCGTGGTCTGCTGGAAGACATTCACAGCCTGTCGGACAAGGTGACCCTTGACACCACTGGCGACGACAGCCGCAAGCCCTCTTTCGTGGTCGCGCGGGCCGGGGAAACCACCGGCGTGCGATTTGCCGGCTTGCCGCTGGGACATGAATTCACCTCGCTGGTCCTTGCTCTGCTTTGGACCGGGGGACATCCGCCAAAAGTCGAAAAAGACGTGATCGATTCGATCAGGGCGCTGGAGGGTGACTTCAGTTTTGAGGTCTACATGTCCCTGTCCTGCCACAACTGTCCGGACGTGGTGCAGGCCTTGTCCCTGATGGCCATCTTCAATCCCAAGGTGAAGACCGTGGTGATCGAGGGCGGTGCTTTCCAGCAGGAAGTGAACGATCGCGAGATCATGGCCGTGCCCATGGTGTTCCTGAATGGTCAGGTCTTCGGTTCCGGACGCATGACTGTGGAAGAAATCGTCGCCAAGCTCGATACCAACGCCGGGGAACGGGATGCCGCGAAGCTCAATGCCAAAGATCCGTTTGACGTATTGATTGTGGGCGGCGGACCAGCCGGCGCCGCTGCCGCGGTTTATGCGGCTCGCAAAGGCATTCGCGTGGGTGTTGCGGCCGAGCGTTTTGGTGGGCAGGTGAACGACACCATGGCAATCGAGAACTACATCTCCGTGCTGGAAACCGATGGCCCCAAGTTTGCCGCTGCGCTGGAAGCCCAGGTGCGCCACTACGAGGTGGACATCATGAACCTGCAGCGCGCCGACAAGCTGATTCCAGCCGAGGAGCCCGGTGGTCTGGTGCAGGTGCAGATGGCCAACGGCGGCGTGCTGCAGGCGCGCAGCGTGATTCTTTCTACCGGCGCGCGCTGGCGCAATGTGAATGTGCCGGGCGAAGAGCAGTACAGGAACAAGGGCGTTGCGTACTGCCCGCATTGCGATGGTCCGTTGTTCAAAGGCAAGCGTGTGTCGGTCATTGGCGGTGGCAACTCGGGTGTGGAGGCCGCGATCGACCTGGCCGGCATCGTGCAGCATGTCACCCTGATCGAGTTCGCAGATGCGCTCAAGGCAGATGCCGTGCTCGTGAGCAAGCTCAAGAGCCTGCCCAATGTCACCATTCACGTGAATGCCCAGACCACCGAAATCACGGGCGCCGACGGCAAGGTCAACGGACTGTCGTACAAGGATCGCGTCAGCGGGAAGGTGCACCACATCGAGCTTGAAGGTGTGTTTGTCCAGATTGGCCTGGTGCCCAACACCGAGTTCCTCAAGGGCACGTTGGACCTCAGCCGCTTCGGCGAAATCGAGGTGGACGCCAAAGGGCACACCAGCGTGCCGGGCGTGTTCGCTGCGGGCGATTGCACAACGGTCCCTTACAAGCAGATCGTGATCGCAGCGGGTGATGGATCGAAGGCGGCTTTGAGCGCCTTTGACTACCTGATTCGTCAGCCTGTGATGGAAGCCATGGAGGTTGCCGCCTGAGGCGAACCTTGCGTGCCATTGCCTTTCCAGGCATCGAAAAACAGGCGGCCCATACGGGTCGCCTTTTTTGTTTTCCGTCTGAATCTTGCTATCACTTTGAAAGCTCCGCGTCAGATTTTGTATTTGGTCTTAGGGGATTACCCTCGATGAGGCGGCCAACGGGGGGCTGCGCAATTTTCGCGTAAGCCAGTCTCACGACATTGGCCCCGTAGTGGAACGAACCCCGTGTTCGCGCCACGCAAGCCGAGCCAGTTTGAACGCTGGTTCGTGAAACAACCTTCCATCGAGGAGACAACTTTCATGAGTAGCGATAGCAACGCAAAGGCCTATTGGTCTGCAACGCTGGGGCTGTTGACCAAGGTTCTGGTCATCTGGGCCCTGGTTTCTTATGGAGCCGGCATTCTGTTCGCTCCCTTGCTCAACAACATCAGTCTTGGCGGCTATCCGCTGGGC
>JAABRN010000033.1 GCA_011390855.1 Hydrogenophaga sp.
GAACCATGCACCGCGCAGGCCACCAGGGCTCGCCGCCAGCAAGATGGGGCCCAAAGGAGATGGAATGCAGTGCTTTGCAAGAATGGTCATGGCATCTGATCTGTTGTGGTGACGTGAGAGGGTTGGTAGGTGCCGGCCCAGGCACGGATCACCGCGTAGCTGCGCCAGGGTCGCCAGCACTCGGCGAGCTGTTCGGCAGCACGCCTGGCCCCCTGACTTCGGGGGTTTTCCAGACCCATGGCTTTCAGCAGTGCGATGTCGCCTTCGGGCCATGCGTCTGTCCATCTGAGTGCCCTCATGGCGATGTACTGCGCGGTCCATGGCCCGATACCGGGCAGGCCTTGCAGCGCTTGCACGGTGTCCAGGGCAATGCTTGACGGGTTCAAGTCGACATGGTTTTCAAGCACGGCTTGTGCGAGCGCCTTCAGCGCAATTTGTCTTTGGCGCACGATGCCCAGGCTGCCCAACACGTTCTCGTCCGCCTGTGCCAATGCCAGTGGCGTGGGAAACAGGTGAGTGATTTCGGGGTCTGGCGTGATGATGGGGTCGCCCCACTGCTGAATCACCCGCTCGGTCAAGGTACGGGCAGCGGCGACTGTGACCTGTTGTCCCAGAACCGCGCGCACGGCCAGCTCAAAGCCGTCAAAGCAGCCAGGCACGCGAAGGCCGCTCCCGGTGGGAAAGTGGCTTTGCAGGACGGCATTGATGGGTGCGGGGTCCGCGTCGAGGTCGAACAAGGTTCGCACACGCCTGATGATGCTGGGCAGCGCCTTCAGAAGGCCGTCGCTGACCTCCAGCAACAACCCGTGCTTTTCAGGCTCCCATTGCCCGGCGATCCAGCCGACATGCGTGTGCCCGCCCACTGACAGACGAACGGATCGCTTGAAACGGAAGTTGGGCGCTGACTGGAAGCGTTCAACGCCATCCAGCTGGCGATCCTCAAAAAACTTCATCGTGCCGCCGACATCCAGCGGTGGCCGCCAGCCCAGGCGAATCCGCTCCGTTCCATCGATCGAGCTTGACCCTGTCGCAGGTGCTCTGCGCATCTGCGTCGGGTTGATTCGGTAGTGAGCCGCGAACGCTGCGTTGAACCGGCGCAGGCTGGCGAAGCCGCTCGCCAGCGCCACATCGCTGATGGGTAGACGCGTATCGGTCAGCAACTGCTTCGCGGCCAGGAGACGGCAGGTTTGCAAGTACTGCAGGGGAGACACCCCCAGATGTGTTTCAAACACGCGGCGCAGGTGGCGATCGCTCACGCCCAGGCGTGCTGCGACGGTCGCGATCCTGGTTCGCTCTGCCGTCGGTTCCAGCCAGGTTCCTGGCTCGTCGAGCAACAAAGTCGCCTGATGAGCAAGGATCAGCGTGGCGTCGGTTGTGGTCCAGTGTCTGTGGCGCGGCGCGAGCTCCGGGCGGCAACGGAGGCAGGGGCGAAAGCCTGCTTTCTCTGCTTGTGCAGCGAGATCAAAGAACAGGCAGTTGTCCACCCTGGGTGTGCGCACACGGCAGACGGGCCGACAGTAGATGCCGGTGGACGTGACCCCCACGAAGAAGCCGCCGTCGAATCGTGCATCTTTCGAGCAGAGTGCTCTGTACCGGGCTGCGTGCTGGCTTGCCGAAGGGGCGTTCATGTGCCCATGTTACGGGTTCCGGTGCGCGTCGACTCGCCATTTCCGGACACGTGACCGGGCTCCATGGGCGAAGCTACTGTAAGGCGGTCCACCTACAATGGCGGACCATATCGCTTCGGGAAATCAGCACATGCAAGTTGCACCGTCCATCTTCAAAGCCTACGACATTCGAGGCATCGTGCCTTCCACGGTGGACGAGTCGGTGGCGCATGCCCTCGGTCTGGCGTTTGGCACCGAGGCCCGGCGTCTTGGAGAGCAAACGGTGGCGGTGGGGCGAGACGGGCGGCTCAGCGGACCAGACCTTTCTGCCGCGCTCATCAGGGGCCTGGTGGCTGCCGGTATCGACGTCATCGACATCGGCCTGGCCACCACGCCCATGCTGTACTTTGCGGCCAGTACCCTGTGCTCCAGCGGTATCCAGGTCACTGGCAGCCACAATCCCAAGGACTACAACGGATTCAAGATGGTGCTGGCGGGCAGAGCCATCTACGGCGAGGCCATCCAGTCGCTTCGCCGGTGCATCGAAGCCGATGCGGGCCAGCCTGCAGAGGGTGGGAAGGTGCGCCTGATCAATGTGGGAGCGGCCTACCGCGACCGTATCGTGGGCGACATCAAGCTTTCTCGCCCGATGAAGATCGTGGTGGATTGCGGCAATGGTGTGGCGGGCGCATCAGCCCCTGCGCTGTTCCGGGCATTGGGATGCGAGGTGATCGAGCTGTTCAGCGAGGTGGATGGCAACTTCCCGAACCACCACCCGGATCCCAGCAAGCCCGAAAACTTGCGAGATGTGATGCGTGTGCTTCGCGAAACCGATGCGGAACTCGGCCTGGCTTTTGACGGCGATGGCGACCGGCTTGGCATCGTCACGAAAGAAGGCAACAACATCTACCCCGACCGCCAGATGATTCTGTTTGCTCAAGACGTGCTCTCGCGCGTGCCGGGTGGCGATATCGTTTTCGACGTGAAGTGCTCACAGCGTCTGGCCCCAGCCATTGAAGCGGCTGGTGGTGTGCCCCACATTTACAAGACTGGGCACTCGCTGATCAAGGCACGCATGAAGGAGCTCGACAGCCCCCTGGGTGGCGAGATGAGTGGCCATATCTTCTTCAAGGAGCGCTGGTTCGGTTTCGATGACGGCACCTATGCTGGCGCCAGGTTGCTCGAAATCCTGAGCCGCAGTCCAGACGCGAATGCGGTGCTCAATGCGTTGCCGTCCAGTCACAGCACGCCCGAACTCAACGTGCCTTGCGCTGAAGGCGAGCCACATGCCGTGGTTGAGAAGCTCGTCGCCATGGCGCACTTTGATGCACCGGCCAAGGTGTCCACCATCGACGGCGTTCGCGTGGACTGGCCGGATGGCTTTGGTTTGATACGCGCCTCCAACACCACCCCCGTCCTGGTGTTGCGTTTCGAAGGCCACACCCCCGAGGCTTTGCACCGCATTGAATCGGCGATGTTGAGTTTGCTCAAGGCAGCCAAGCCGGACGCCGTTGTGGGTGCCAGCGCTCATTGAGGCGCCGAAAGGTGCCCGATCCAATGCAGAGGCCAGGCGAGGCGGTCAGCGCCCTGACAGATGTCACGGTGGTGGTGGTCACCCACGAAAGTGCGCATTGCATTGCTGTGCTCCATGGGCTGTTGGCTTCTTGTCCCCACGTGATCGTTTCCGACAACGCCAGCACCGATGGAACACCGGCACTCGCGCGTCAGCAATGGCCGAATGCCCGGGTGCTTGAGCATGCTCGGAATCTGGGATTTGGTGCTGCCAACAACCGTGCGCTGGCGTTGGTACAGACGCCATTCGCTTTGCTCCTGAATCCAGACTGTGAGTTTTCGGTCGAGGGCCTTCGGGCATTGTTGATGGTGGCGCGTGACATGGTCGACGCAGCGATGCTTGCTCCGCAATTGGCCAGCCCGACGGGCAAGCTGGAAGTCAACTACCGGTGGCCCAAGACGGTTTGGAACTCGATGGGGCCACCTGCGACTGGCATGGCATGTGTGGGTTTTGTGTGTGGCGCAGCGATGCTGCTGCGGATGGAGCGTTTTCAGCAGATCGGTTTTTTTGACGAACGCTTTTTCCTCTATTACGAAGACGATGACCTGTGCCTCCGCCTGTTCCAGGCACGCTTGCCCATGGTGTTGGTGCCCGAGGTCAAGGCCATCCACCGCTCACGAAGTTCAAGCAAGGGCAGCAGACCCTGGAGGAACGAATATGGCCGCGGCTTCCATCACGCCCAGTCCAAGCTGACCTTCACGGCCAAACACAGGTCGGTGGGCGAGGCTCTTCGACTGAGGCGCAAGTTGTTGATGACCACTGGTGTTGCATTGCCTGTTCGCATGCTGGCTTTTGTTCCCCGTCTGGTGGCCAGAATGCTGGGCCGCTGGATGGGCCTGAGGAGTTGGACAAACAATGAATGAGTCCCCTGCCAACCGGCTGTGCGTGGGTATCATGACCCTCAACGAGGAGCGCCGCATCGCCCGCTGCATCCAGAGCGCCAGCTTCGCCGACCAGATCATCGTGATCGACAGTGGCAGCACAGATGCCACGCGCGACATCGCCTCTCGCATGGGCGCGGAGGTTCATTCATATCCTGACTGGCAAGGTTTCGCGGCTCAACGCAACCGCATGCTGCCCTTGGTCAGATGCGACTATTTCTTCTTTCTTGATGCCGACGAGGTGATCACCGACGAATTGCGGCGCGAAATTCAGGAAGCCGTGGCCTCGGGTGAAAACGCCGCCTGGAAGGTGTACTGGGACCAGGTGGCGTTTGGCAAGTCGCTCAGCCGCATGGCCAAAACCGCAGGCGGCGTCAAGCGTCTATTCCGCACCGACAACATTCTGGAGTTCCAAGGGGTGGTTCATGAATATGCGCGGCTGAAGAACGAGAAGGTGCCCATGCGTGTGTTCAACGGACGGTTGCTGCACTATTCTCGAGACACTGTCTATGAGAGCCTGCTCAAGCTTGCCCAGTATTCCCAGCTGGGCGCCCGGCGCAGGGAGCAGGCGGGAAAAAAAGGGGGTGTCATGAGGGGGCTGGGCTCCGCTGTCACCAACTTTGTGCGGTTCTATGTGTTCAGACGCGGCTTCATGTGTGGTCCTCAGGGCTTTCTCTTTTGCCTGGTGGTGGCGCTGGAGTGCTTTTTTCGCTACGCCATTCTGGAGTACGACCCCCCACAGGGGAACAACACAGTGGTCAAGCGGTAGTGTGGCGTTGCCTCGCTGGCGGATGCGGAGCGCCCTTGGAACATACCGGACGCATCGGTAGCCAGCACATGGCCGAGCGACCGGCCGCACCAGATATCAAACGGATTTTTGTGACATGAATTCAGGTTCCCCAGACACGCGCATGCGTGCCTTTTTGACGCTAGCGCCGGTGTACTGCCTGGTTTTTGTGTATTTTGCGTTTCCGGTATCAGTGGCCTTGGCCAACACGACCCTGGCGTTGACTGTGCTGCTGGCATGCGTGCGCCTGACCGATGCGCAAGCCAGGGCGGGCCTGGCCCAGGCGCTTCGCAACCCCGTGGTGCTGCCAGCGATGTGCCTGGTGTTGGTCATTGTCCTGGCCACCCTCTGGTCGCCAGCCAACTGGGACGAGTTTCGCGACTACTTCCGAAAATATTTCAAGCTGGTTTTACTGCCCGTTTTCCTGTTTCTGCTGGTCGACCGTGAAATGCGCACCCGGTGCTGGCAGGCGTTTGCTGTCGCGATGCTGTTCACACTCGCATCGACCTGGTTGAACGTGTGGTTCGAGCTGCCTTGGTCGAGTACACAGAACAAGGGTTTCGGCGTCGATCACACCGTGTTCAAGGACCACATCTCGCAAGGGATCATGATGGCTTTTTTCACTTGCTGTTCGCTGTTCTGGGCCCTGAAATCGAACTCGAATACGGGCCGCGTGCTTTGGAGCGGTGTGGCGGTTTTGGCCGCACTCAGCGTGCTCTTTCTTTCAGTCGGCCGAACTGGCTACTTGAGTCTGGTGCTGTCCGTGGTCGTGTTCGCAGTCGTTGCTCTCGCTTCTCGACCCCGCACGCTGGGGGCTGTGCTGGGTGCCGGCGTGCTGGTTCTGGTGGTGGTCTTCATCTTTTCGAGCCAGTTTCAGCAACGCACGCTGCAGGCATGGGAAGAGGCAAGAAGCAGCAGCCCTTCGAATGTCACCTCCGTGGGTGCGCGTGTGCAGGTGTGGCACTTCTCGGTGCAGCAGATTCGTGAGCGTCCATTGCTGGGCGCAGGAACCGGGTCGTTTCCTGTGCTGGCCGCTGCGCATTTCGAGAGCCCTGAAATGTGCGCCACGATTTGCCCGCACCCACACAACCAGTTCCTGTTTTTTCTGTTTGAACTGGGTTCGCTGGGTTTGCTGGCTTTCGCCTGGTTTTTGTGGGCGATTGTCCGGCAATCGTTCCGGCATCCGCTTGCGCACCGGGCGTTGATGTTGTCTTTTATGGCAGTGATGCTGGTGTCCAACATGACACACAGTTCTTTCTGGCTATCGACAGAAAGCCACTTCTTCATTCTCTTCACGGCCCTGCTGATGGCGTCGGCCTCGAACCCGGCGAAACGTGAGCCAGGGACCTGAAGCTGCGCGTTCTTGCAGGCCCCTTCAGCGGCGCAGCCAAGGTGAAGAACGCGAGCGGTCGGTGG
>JAABRN010000034.1 GCA_011390855.1 Hydrogenophaga sp.
CAGCAGGCGGTCGGTGCTTCGCACTTCGAGCCAGCCTTCGAGGCCTGAGAGCGTTCGACGCGCCTGATCGTCAAACGCCAGCAGCGTTTCGGTGGAAATGTCGGGCGCGGCATCGAGCATGCGCGAAAGCGCGAGGCCGCGGACCACGCCGGCACGCTGAGCCAATTCCAGGTTGAGGACCGTCGAGAGGGCCCTGGCAGTGTCTTCCAGCAAAGCCTGGTTGGCGTCGCGAGCTAGCCGCTGTGTCAGAGCCACGACCCATAGCCCCATCAGAAGCGCGGGGATCAGCACAGAAAGCACCAGCAGGATCAGCCGAGAGTGGATGGAGTCGGGCTTTCGGAAAACGTGCGTCCAGTGCTTCATGGCATCTTTGCTCCTCTTGCCCTGTTGTTGTCTGCTGGACTTCAGACCAGCCCCTGCTGGACCTGTTGCGGCAGATAACAAAGTTCATTGACCTTTTGGAGGGCATCAAGCTGCGGGTTTCTTGGCTTTCCATACCGGGGTCGGTGACAGGGATCGCCGATGCTCATTTTTTTCTGAGCTGTTCAAGTTGAACGAAACGAGGCCACGACAGACTGTCTCGGGGCCTTGCGTTGCTTCAGATCGAAGCACGCGCAAGAAGAGAAGGCAGACGGTCTGCCTCCTCATCCATGCCGCTTCCATTTCCCGTCCCAAGTGATCAGTTCGAGGGTCTGACCACGATATCGTTCTTCACACTCTTGACATCGGGTACGTTTCTGGCGACGCGCATTGCCTGATCTTTTTCAGCCTGCGTGCGAGCAAAGCCAGACAGCTGAACCGTGCCGTTGAGGGTTTCCACCCCGATGCGCATGGCGCTCACTTGCTGATCGTCAGCGAAACGGGCCTTCACCCTGGTCGTGATGGTGGCGTCGTCGACGAACTGGCCCACGCTGCTCTGCCCACTCGAGACGGCGCAGCCTGTGGACACGATGGAGCCGAAGGCGACGGCCAAGGCGAGGAAAAGGGGTTTCATGGAGAACTCCAAAGAGTGGCGGAAACCCCGATGGGCAAACGGCATGCCCGCCCGGTCCGAAACCAGGTGTCCCGTCCGGGAGCACCCGTGGTGGGGCCCCGCTGATTGCCCTTGGGCCGCGATTGCTCTGCACTGGACCGGGTTTTTTTTACGGAATCTGTTGCCGACACAGTACCTTTTCGCAGGGCCAGCCGCGATGGCTGGGGCGGAAGGCGGGCAGGTGTAGAGCGAGACTTGTTCAGCGACGCCTTGGCGCCCGCTGGCGGAATGGGTATGGACCGACACGGATGAGCTGCCTGGAGCCGCACGCACCAACGCCATTGTTCAGATGAATGACCTCTTTGCTGGACAGCAATTGACTTGTGCCTCGCTTCAGGTCGCCAGCAGTCTCACGCGAAGGCTGTCACCAGGCGATGTCCAGTCGGACGTGCGGCATGCCGCTTGCCCAAGGCAGAGGACTCAACCCCGGAGGCCTTGGCCTCTTCATCTGCCTTTGGAGAACTCCCATGATCAATTTCATCGTCTGGCTGATTCTTGGCGGCGTCGTCGGTTGGCTCGCCAGTCTGGTCATGAAGACGGACGCGCAACAAGGCATCATTTTGAATGTGGTGGTCGGCATCGTGGGCGCGGCCCTGGGGGGCTTTCTCATTTCGCCCCTGGTGGGCCTGGGCACCATCAATCAGAACGTGTTCAGCGTCGGCGCTCTGCTGGTGTCTTTCCTCGGTGCCGTGATCCTGCTCGCCATCGTGAATCTGTTCAGACGAGGCACGGTGCGATGACTGTAGCCGCGTGTTGTAGCGCCAAGGGGGTGACCCATGCAGCCTGAAACAGGCTCCAGGCAGGAAACTGGCGAAGCCAGTGAGCCGATGCTGGACTCCTTCAAAGGCATCTGGCGCGAGTTGCCCGGCCTGCTCAGCGATCGCATCGAACTGCTGTCGACAGAACTTCAGCGGGCAGGGCTGGCGTTGCTGCACATCGTTGTGCTCGGCATGGCCTTGTCGGTGCTTGGTATCACGGTGTGGCTGATGCTGTGGTGCCTGGTGGTCGCTGGTCTTGCGGTGTTGGGCATGCACTGGATGGCCGCGCTTTCGATCGGCCTCGCTATCCAGCTGGTGCTCGTGGCCTGGGCGGTGCACCGGGTCAAGGCGCTGCTTCCTCTGCTGCGGCTGCCCGCCACGCGCCGCCGTTTGATGTTCACTCCGAGTGCATCCGAAGTGAAAGCGCCCCCACCATCCGACCATGCGTCACATCCAGCGCCGAAAACCCATGACACAGCAGCTTCCACTTGAAGCAAAGCCCCCGAAGAAGCCGTTGGGCATGAAGGGACTAGCCGAACTGGATCACCGCATCCTGACGATTGAGCACCGCCTGATGGATCGGGAGGCCGGTTTGCGTCAACGCGTGCGGGCGCTTCAGTTGCGGATGGAAGATGCGCCACGCCGCTGGGCCGCTCCCGCGCTGGTGGGCGTCACCGCTTTCGCCGGCATCTTCTTGCTCGCGCGCTCAAGGCGTCGGTCCCACGGCGCCTCCAGAGAGCCTTCTGAAGGCAAAGGCATCAACTGGATGCACTACGTGGGCTTGGCATGGCCGCTGCTGCCAGCGCAATGGCAATCACGCTTCAGTCCGACGACGGTCTTGCCGCTGGTGGGCCTGCTCCTGCCGCTGCTGGATCAGTTCTTTCCTTCTCAGCGGTCATTGCCGCCATTGGACACCGTGCCGCAAGTGGATCTGGCCCGCTTTGCCGGGCGCTGGTTTGAAATCGCCCGTCTGCCTCCATCCACTGAAAGCGCGAGCAAAGGACCGACATCCGTCGAGTACAGGGCTCGGGCAAAGGGCCGCACTCAGGGTTGGGCCAGTTTCGATGTCGTGCGTCGATGCCGGAGTGTGAAGGGTCGTCACATGCAAACACAGGGTGTCGCGGTCCCAGTTGAAGGCAGCGCCGGGGCGCGGCTCAAAGTAAGTGACTGGCCAGCGTGGTTGCGCTGGTTGCCCGCCGCATGGGTCGACCATGGCATCCTGTATCTTGACGAAGCCTGCTCAGAAGCCCTGGTGGGGGACGTGCGGCGTCGCTCTCTGGTGGTCCTGTCACGCGCTCCCACCATGGCGCCTGAGCGCCTTGAAGCCCTTCTCTCTCAGGCGCAGCGTCAGGGCTTTGACACCACGCGAGTGGTTCATTTGAAGCCGTAGAAACTGGTTTGCTGTGGCGGCATACACACTGCCGATGCGGGTTCATCCAAACGTGACGCTTCTGTGGCCCAAGCGATCTTGCGGCAGTTTTTACCGCAAGTCGCGGCGCGAAAGTGAAAAAAACCCTGGTTTGCAACGGCATGAAAGCGCCGGCATGG
The DNA here is from genome assembly GCA_011390855.1 of Hydrogenophaga sp. Lineage (GTDB taxonomy): Bacteria > Pseudomonadota > Gammaproteobacteria > Burkholderiales > Burkholderiaceae_C > Hydrogenophaga. The sequence continues at coordinate 3,340 of JAABRN010000034.1, forward strand.
CCGCGTGTTCCTGAAATTCCGAGCCTGCGCCCGGGCACGCCTCAGGTTGTTTGAATTTGTGTCTCGTCGGCATTTGAGGCACGGTGGTTGCGTTGTCATTCGCAACCCCTCCCTTTGAGGGCAAAAAACAAACACCGAAGAGGAGGTTTCCAGTGATGCAGATGGACTTCAGGACCGATCAGCGCCAGACACATTCCCAGACCCAGACCCTTTCGCCTCGGCTGCAGCACGCCGTTCGCCTGCTGCAGATGTCGTCGCTCGATTTTGGCCTCATGGTTCGGGACGCGTTGGGCAAGAACCCTTTTCTGGAGCCCGACGAAGGCACCGAAGATGCGGATGAACCGGTGGCTTCTGAACTGGAAACCCTGCCACCGGAAGAAGGTGCTTCTTTCGAAGAACACAACGCGCAAGCCCCGAACGAATCGGCCGATGGCGGCGTGGAATCGGACCGCGACCTCTGGCTGGCGGACGCCGCTTCGGGCAGCCGCCAGGCGTCCGATGGTGAAACGTCGGCACTGGACCTGACGGTGGCCGAGCGTTCTCTCAGCATGCACCTGCACAGCCAGCTCAATACCATGCAGGTGGGTGAACGTGAGCTCACGCTGGCCCATGTGATCGTTGAATCGCTGGATGAAGATGGCTATTTGCGCACGCCCCTGGATGAGCTGATGGACTTTGTGGACTTCGTTCCCACCGTGGACATCGCCGAGCTGGAACTGGCGCTCAGGCGGGTGCAGTCGCTGGAGCCTGCCGGGGTCGGTGCGCGCAGCGTCGCAGAGTGCCTGGCGCTGCAACTGCACGAAATCAAATGCACAGACATGCGGGCCACCGCGCAAACGATTGTGGCCGATCATCTGACGTCACTGGCCTCCCGCGACATCGCAGGTCTGTCGCGACAACTGGGCAGGGAGCCCGTGTTCGTTGAGAGTGTGTGCGACCGCATACGCCGGATGGACCCGCGTCCGGGATGGCGCTGGGGGAGTTCGCACGTTGCGTACGTCGTACCGGACGTGATCGTGAAGAAATTACGTGGCGAATGGCGAGCCCAGCTCAACCCGGCTGTGGTACCACGTGTCCGCTTCAATCAGGTCTATGCCGACCTGTTCCAGCGGCATCGCTCTTCAGAAAACGCCGAGATGGGTGCCCACCTTCAGGAAGCCCGTTGGACGATGCGCAATGTTGAACAGCGCTTTTCGACCATCCTGGACGTGGCCCAGGCCATCATCAAGCGGCAGCGGCATTTTCTGGAATTCGGCCCCATGGCCATGAAGCCGCTCGGGCTGCGCGAAATCGCAGAAGAGGTGGGCATCCACGAATCCACGGTGTCGCGGGTCACGAACAACAAGTACATGTCGACGCCGCGCGGCGTGTTTGAACTCAAACATTTTTTCTCGCGTGCCATGGTCAGCTCGAACGGGAGCGCCTGTTCCGGCACCGCGATCAGGGGGCTCATCCAGGACATGATCGAAGCGGAGTCCACTGGCGAACCGCTGTCCGACGCTGAAATCACGCGTCAGTTGGGCCAGCAGGGCCTGGTGGTGGCGCGTCGCACGGTGACCAAGTACCGGCAGATGCTGCGCATCGAAGCCGTGGGTCGCCGCCGGCGGATCGACGCCTGAACGGCCTCCTTTTCATCCAAAAAACGATCGGCCAACCCGGGCGTTTTTTTGCTTCAGGCGCGGCATTTGCCCTGTTGAGAGGGTGACCACACAGGGTCATATCCATCGCCGTTTCACCATTCAACAGGAGCCATCATGGCAACAGAAGACCGATACCTCACAGGCATTTTTCCGGACCGCGAAAGTGCAGAAACCGCATACCAGGGCGCTCTGGATCGCGGCTACGACAAAGACGAGGTCAATCTCATCATGTCGGATGAATCCCGGGAACGCCACTTTGGCACCGAGGCTGGCCGGGCCACCGAACTGGGCAACAAGGCAACAGAAGGCGCCGGCGTGGGCGCTGGCATCGGTGGCACGCTCGGTGCCGCAGGTGCGGCCCTGGCGGCCGTGGGTACCAGCGTGGCCATTCCTGGTCTCGGCCTGGTGATTGCCGGGCCCATTGCCGCAGCCTTGTTGGGCGCCGGGGCAGGGGGCGCCGCGGGTGGCCTTGTGGGGGCGCTGGTGGGCTGGGGCATTCCAGAAGAGCGCATCAAAAAGTACGAAAGCAGCATCAAGGAGGGTGGCATCCTCATGGGTGTGCGGCCACGCACTGATGACGATGCCTCGCACCTCGAAGGCCATTGGCGCAATGCCCGGGGCGCCGACATCTATCGGTGACGCGTCTTGTGGTGTGCGGCCTCTGCTTGATGCAAGAGGCCGCCTCCATTTTTAGTGGTGTTCGCCTGGCCGAGCGGAGGCGAGCTCTTCAAATGCTTCAGCCAGAATCTTGACCAGTTCTGCCGGTACCACCGGCTTGACCAGGTAGTGGTCGAAGCCAGCGAGTCTGGCATGCACCTTGTCCTTGTCCGAGCCCCAGCCCGAAATGGCCACGAGAAGCATGTCCCTCGTTGTCTGGGCTTCGCGAAGTTGCCGAGCCACCTCGAAGCCATCACATTTGGGCATGCCGATGTCCAGAAGCGCAATGTCAGGGACCTCGGCCAGTGCCAGCCGCAGCGCGGCTTCGCCGTCATGCACCACTTCCTCCGCATGGCCGCTCCCGCGCAGAAGCTCTGCAAAGTTCTCAGCCAGATCCACGTTGTCATCAGCGATCACAATGCGCAGCCGTCGCAAATGGAGCGCCCGGGAATCGGCTGTGCGCATGGAAAGCGCTTCGTGGGTCGGGTGCAGCCGCATGGTCACTCCCTGATGCGGGGCCAGGGGTTCCGCTTGCTCCACAGCGGTGGAACCCAGTGCGATCAGGTCCAGTGGCTGCAGGCTCAGTGAAAGCTGGCCCGCGGAAATCCGTGATGT
>JAABRN010000035.1 GCA_011390855.1 Hydrogenophaga sp.
GGGCACACCACATGTTCACCACCGGCATGCCGGTGACGGGCCAGTTGTTCTTCATGTACTCGACCATGTTGATTGCCGTGCCCACGGGCGTGAAGATCTTCAACTGGATCGCGACCATGTGGAAGGGCTCGATGACCTTCGAGACCCCGATGCTGTGGGCAGTCGGCTTCATATTCGTGTTCACACTGGGTGGTTTCACCGGTTTGATCCTGTCGGTCGCGCCGATCGATATCCAGATGCAGGACACCTATTACGTGGTGGCGCACTTCCACTACGTACTGGTGGCCGGCTCCCTGTTTGCCATGTTCGCCGGCATTTACTACTGGCTGCCCAAGTGGACCGGTGTCATGTACAGCGAGACCAGGGGCAAGATCCACTTCTGGTGGTCCATGATCTCGTTCAACATCACGTTCTTCCCGATGCACTTCCTGGGTCTGGCAGGCATGCCGCGTCGGTACGCCGATTACCCCATGCAGTTCGCCGATTTCAACGCGATTGCCTCTATCGGTGGTTTTGCTTTCGGCATTGCCCAGGTGTACTTCTTCGTTGCCGTGATCCTGCCCGCCATGCGGGGCAAGGGAGAAAAGGCATCACAGAAACCTTGGGAAGGCGCAGAAGGCCTGGAGTGGGAAGTGCCATCACCCGCGCCATTCCACACCTTCGAGAACCCACCCAAGCTGGACGCTACCGCCACCAAAGTCATCGGCTGAGATCGGTGCACTCAACGGACACACCAATGAAAACGCCTGAGCAAAAGAAGCACAACCTCCGTCTGGGGCTGATCCTGGCCTCCGTGGCGTTGGTTTTCTTCCTGGGTTTTATGGGCAAGCTGGTGTTCCTGGGCGGATAAGGCACCTGCACACCATCTTTAAAGAGCACCGACATGGGACTGAAGCGCGAAAATTTCAAGATGGTGGGCAAGCTCGGCGTCATTGCGCTGGGTATGTTCGCTTTCGGCTACGCGCTGGTGCCGATTTATCGTGCCATCTGCGAAGTCACGGGTATCAATATCCTGGCACTGTCCGAACGGGAAGTACCAGGCCTTCGCCCCTCGTTGCCCTCCAATACGCAGGTGGACGAATCGCGCACCATCACGGTGGAGTTTGACGTGAATGTGCGCGGACCCTGGCATTTCAAGCCCGAGGTGCGCTCGCTACAGGTTCATCCTGGCGAGCTCACCACGGTGATGTACGAATTCCAGAACATACAGAACCGCACCATGGCTGCTCAGGCCATTCCCAGTTATGCGCCACGGCAGTCTGCCAGCCATTTCAACAAGTTGGAGTGCTTCTGTTTCACCCAGTACACGCTTGAAGCCGGCGAAAAGAAAGCGTGGCCCGTGGCCTTTGTGATCGACCCGCGCCTGCCGAAAGACGTCACCACGATCACGTTGTCCTACACCTTCTTCGAGGTTGGCGGCAAGGTGCCCGCGGCACCGGTTGCCGTACCATTGGCCACCGGCACCCCGGTGACATTGCCAGGCGCGGTATGAGTGAGCCCATCCACAAGCGCAAGGGTTCCTGGTTGGGCACCGTCAGGGCGGTGCTGTGGGGTTTTCTGGGCGTGCGGCGCTACGCAGACTACCAGGACGACATTGCCAAGCTCAATCCGCTGCATCTCATTGCCGTGGGCGTGCTGATGGCTTTCTTGTTTGTTCTGTGCCTCATCTTCATCGTGAACTGGGTGGTCGCATCAGGCGCGGCCGGTTGATCCGGACATTGGTTTTCATTTTTCAGATATTCAAACAAGCGCTTTGCAAATAGGAGTGAGCATGTCAGCAGCATCCCACGGTACGACGCCCTACTACTACGTCCCCGGACCGTCACGACACCCGGTGATGGCGGCCATCGGCCTGTTTTTCGTGATCCTTGGTGCAGGACAATGGATCAATGGTGCGGTCTGGGGCGCCTATTCACTGGCGTTCGGCATGGCTTTCTGGCTCGTGGTGCTTTACCAGTGGTTCCGCGATGCGGTCAACGAAAGCGAAAGCGGTCTGTACGGACGAAAGATCGATCTGTCGTACCGCTGGAGCATGAGCTGGTTCATCTTCTCGGAGGTGATGTTCTTTGGCGCTTTCTTCACTGCTCTTTGGTGGGCGAGGGTGCAGTCTGTGCCGAGCCTGGGCGGCTTTGAAAACTCGCTGATCTGGCCAGATTTTTCAGCCATCTGGCCCAGTTCCCAGGTCGGTGCTACCGCTTCACCGGCAGGCATTGTTGAGCCATTCCAGACCATGGGGCCGTTCTGGTTGCCCACCATCAACACGGCGCTGCTGCTGACATCAGGCGTGACGCTGACCATTGCCCACCATGCGTTGCAGGCAGGCAACCGGGGCAAGACCATCGCGTTCATGTGGTTGACTGTGCTGCTCGGCGTGATTTTCCTCTGCGTGCAAGGGTATGAGTACTACTACGCGTATGTCAGCCTGAATCTCAAGCTGTCTTCTGGCATCTTTGGTTCGACCTTTTACATGCTGACCGGTTTCCACGGCTTCCATGTGCTGGTGGGTATGTTGATGCTGTTGTTCATCACGCTGCGCCTGCAGAAGGGTCACTTCTCCGCCAAGAGCCATTTCGGTTTTGAAGGTGCGGCCTGGTACTGGCACTTTGTGGACGTGGTCTGGCTGGGTCTGTACATTCTTGTGTACTGGATGTGATGGCGGCGCAAGCGGGTAAGCGACCCGCTTCGCGCCCAAAGAAAAAAGCGCCTGCTGGCGCTTTTTTCTTTGAATGGTCATTCGCTTTTGGCCAGCTTCAGCCCTGCAACGGCAGACCTGTGGGCTGAATCCATCCCATGAAGTAGCTGATCAACACCACCACAAACAGCAAGATGGAGAAGCCCACACGAAATGCGAGAGCGCGCGCCATGTGGTTGTTCCGGGGTGCATCCGGACTCGTTGCGTCTTCACCGGCACCCCTGTCACCACGCATCATGAACACCAGCGCCGCGGCCAAGCTACCGATGACCGCTACAAAACCTGCAAGGACCAGATACTTCATGCGCCAGATTATCGATCTTTGGCTCCCCGTTCATACGGTGGCCGTGTGAATACACACACCGGACGGTTCTTGCTGGTCACCATGGCCGCGCTGCTGACCATGGCGGCCACCGCAGCCCTGGGTTTCTGGCAGCTTGATCGCGCTGCTCAGAAGCAGGACCTCCAGACCCGCATTGACGAACGCGGGCAGCTGCCCGCCTGGAATGCCGCCAATGTGCTCTCCATGGTCGATCCGGACTCAGGCTTGCACCGCGTTGTGCGTCTCTCAGGTGAATGGATGCCCGATGCCACCCTCTTTCTCGACAATCGCCAGATGGAGGGGCGCCCAGGCTTCTTCGTGATCACACCCTTGCGCCTTCAAGGCAGTGAACAAGCTGTGCTGGTGCAAAGGGGTTGGGTACCCCGAGACTTTCAGGACCGTAGCCGGGTGCCTGCGGTGTCGACGCCTGAGGGTGTTGTTGATATCGAAGGTCGCTTGGCCCCGCCGCCGGGCAAGCTATACGAGCTCGGAGAGGCAGCCACTGGGCCGATCCGGCAAAATGTCGACCTTGAGACGCTTGCGCAAGAGTGGAATGTGCCATTGATCGCACTCTCGGTTTTGCAGACCAGTGGCGCAGCCGATGGTCTGCGACGTGAATGGCCGGTGGTCACTGCCGGCGTGCAAAAGCACCATGGTTACGCATTCCAGTGGTTTGGGTTGTGCGCGCTCGCAGGTTTCCTGTACATCTGGTTCCAGTTCATTTCTCCCCGCCGAAAGCGCAGCCTCCATGTCTCAGACACCTGACGAACCATTGACACTGACCGTACACAGCATGCCCAAGCTGGACGCTGCCAGCGCGCGCGACGCTGCCAGCACGCGGGCTGGTCGCTGGAAGATGGTGCTGCTGTTCCTGGTCTGCGCGGCGCCGGTGATTGCCTCGTATCTCACCTACTACGTGATCCGCCCTGAGGGGCGGCACAACTACGGTGAACTGATCGATCCTCAACGTCCGATGCCGGACATCATGGGGACCAATGTGCAGGGTGAACCGGTGTCGTTGCTCGCACTGAAGGATCAATGGCTGCTCATCAGTGTGGCCGACAGCGCGTGCAGCGAGGCCTGCCAGCAGCACCTCTACCTGCAACGCCAGCTCCGGGAAACCCTGGGGCGCGAAAAAGACCGGCTGGACTGGGTCTGGTTGCGCACCGGTTCTGCCGAGATGAGCGAGTCGCTGCGCGCAGCCACCGCTGCGGCCCAGGTGGTGCTGGTGGATACAGATTCCCTGGCCGCCTGGTTGGTGCCGGCCGAAGGTCGGCGCATCGAGGACCACCTTTACGTGGTCGACCCTCTCGGGAACTGGATGATGCGATTTCCGGCTGACCTGGACTCCAAGCGGGCCAAGCGCGACCTGGACCGGCTGTTGCGGGCTTCTTCGTTCTGGGACAAGGCAGGACGATGAGGACCACCCCCGTCGCTTGCTCGCTTCGCGTAGCCGACTCCCCCCTCAATGGAGCAATACCCGTGGCCCGGCGAAGCCGGTTGTGCGGTGTTCCTGGAATCGCTCTTTTCCCTGTCCTGTCTACTGTGAGAACTCCGTTCGAGAAACGCTGACATGGACACCCAACCCCTTTACGATCTCGCTCCGGTCGCCCGGCTCATGTTGCTCGGCGTCGTGATTGCGCTGGGGCCGCTGGCTTGGGTATGGCTGCGCAGTCGGCACGCCTCGCCTGCGCACCGCCTGCGTCTGCTCACCCTGGTCACGCTCTTTCTCACGTTTGACCTGGTGTTGTTTGGTGCCTTCACGAGACTGACCGATTCCGGCCTGGGATGTCCGGATTGGCCGGGCTGCTATGGCAGCGTGAGCCCCGTGGGTGCAAGCGCTTCCATTGCTGCGGCACAAGAGGCCATGCCCACCGGGCCGGTCACGTTCCCCAAGGCCTGGATCGAGATGATCCATCGCTATCTGGCCACAGGAGTCGGGGTGCTGATCATGGTGCTCATGGCGGTGACCTGGATCGAAAGGCGTCACGTGACGGTGTCGTTCTGGTGGCCGTTCCTGACCTTTGTCTGGGTGTGCGTACAGGGTGCCTTTGGTGCCTTGACAGTGACAATGAAGCTGTTTCCTGCCATCGTCACCCTCCATCTCCTGGGGGGCTTGATTCTGCTCGCGCTCTTGAGAGCGCAGGCTGTGGCCTACACCATGGCCCAGCCTCGCGGGCCCACATCGGTGCCTCTGGGCGGCAACCTGCGGGTGTGGCTTTGGCTCGTGTTTGCGCTGGTGTGGGTGCAGATTGCGCTCGGTGGCTGGGTGAGCACCAACTATGCCGTGCTGGCTTGCCGTGACTTCCCCACCTGCCAGGGCAGCTGGTGGCCGGAGATGCACTTCAGAGAAGGCTTCACTTTCTGGCGCGAGCTGGGCATGAACCGATCGGGTGAGGCCATCGCCTTTCCGGCACTGACCGCCATTCACTACGTACACCGCCTTGCGGCCTTTGTCGTGTTGCTGGCCTTGTTCTGGATGGCGAAGCGGCTGTGGTCGGTGCCCGGCATGCGGGGCACGGCCACTGCGCTGTTGCTGCTCGCGCTGTGGCAGCTGATCAGTGGCCTGAGCAATGTGGTGCTGGAGTGGCCGCTGGTGGCCGCTGTGGCGCACACGGGAGGCGCGGCTGCTCTGGTGATCGTGCTCATGGGTGCGTTGTCTGGAAGCCATTCGGTCAATGACCGTTTCCACATGTCGCAATTCAATATCTCCAAGTTGTCCCGATGAGCGCCGCGCCCACCACCACCGTTCCCGTGGCGATGCTGTCTACCTGGCGCCAGTTTCACGCGCTGACCAAGCCGCGCGTGATCCAGCTCATCGTTTTCTGTGCCTTGATCGGCATGGTCCTGGCTGTTCCAGGCGTGCCCAGCTGGGCCCAGGTTCAACTGGCTGCTGTGGCTTGTCTCGGTATCTGGCTCGTTGCCGGAGCCGCTGCAGCCTTCAACTGCGTGGTGGAGCAGCGCATCGACGCCAAGATGAAGCGCACGTCCTGGCGTCCCACCGCCAAGGGCCAGCTCACCAATGTGCAAACCCTCAGCTTCTCTGCGGTGCTCTGTGCCGCAGGGTCGGCTTTGCTGTACTTCTGGGTCAATCCGCTGACCATGTGGCTCACCTTTGCCACCTTCGTGGGCTACGCGGTCATCTACACCGTCATCCTCAAGCCGCTCACACCTCAGAACATCGTGATCGGGGGGGCCTCTGGCGCCATGCCG
>JAABRN010000036.1 GCA_011390855.1 Hydrogenophaga sp.
CGCCAAAACCAGCCTGAACGATCTCTTGCGTCCTTGACATGATGTCGCCCAGCCAAGGCTTTTTCAGTGTTGATCAGAAGCTGAACGGGCATGGCGAAGACAGACCGTTTTCCAGTTTCCTGAAAGGCAACACATGAGCAGCGGAACGATGGAGCGCATTCTGCGCCTGATGGCTGAAAAGAAGGCGTCCGACGTCTACCTGTCGGCACACGCACCGGCGATGATCAAGATCAACGGGCAGACCATCCCCATCAACAGCCAGGTGCTGCCGCCGGAGGCCCCCCGCAATCTGCTGGCCGAAATCGTGCCGCCCACCCGCATTGAAGAGCTGCAGGAAACCGGCGAACTCAACATGGCCGTTCCGCTGGATGGCGTGGGCAACTTCCGGGTCAGCGCCTTCCGCCAACGCAACAACTACGCCGTGGTGATGCGTTTCGTGCCAAGTGAAATTCCTTCGCTCGATTCGCTCAATGTTGCACCGGTGCTCGCTGAACTGGTCATGGAGAAGCGTGGTCTGGTGTTGATGGTGGGAGCCACGGGTGCCGGAAAAAGCACGACCCTGGCAGCCATGATCGATCACCGCAACGAACGCGCGACCGGGCACATCCTCACGGTCGAGGATCCGATCGAGTACATGTACCGCAACAAAAAGTCGGTGGTGAACCAGCGCGAGGTAGGTTCCGACACGGCTTCTCTGCAGATTGCGCTCAAAAACGCCTTGCGACAGGCACCCGACGTGATCCTGATTGGCGAAATCCGCGATCGGGAAACCATGTCAGCCGCGATTGCCTACGCCCAGTCCGGACACCTCTGCCTGGCCACCATGCACGCCAACAACAGCTACCAGGCCCTCAACCGCATCTTGAGTTTCTATCCCGTCGAAGTGCGTCCGACCATGCTTGGCGACCTCGCAGCGGCTTTGCGGTCGGTGGTCTCGCAGCGCCTGCTGCGTACCCACATTGGTGGGCGTGTGCCTGCCATGGAGGTCATGCTCAACACGGCCCTGATCGCTGATCTCATCCAGAAGGCCGACTTCTCGGGCGTGCGCGAGGCCATGGAGAAGTCGCTGGCCGAAGGCTCCCAGAGCTTTGAGCAAGACATCGCCCGCCTGGTGAACGACGGCGTGATCGCCCGCAACGAGGGCCTCGCCCACGCCGATTCTCCCAACAACCTCATGTGGCGGCTGCAAAACGACTTCAACGCCAGCAAGTCCAATCTATCCGCCACGCCAAGCGAAGAAGAGCACAGCGACAGCGCGACCTTTACCGAGTTCACGCTCGACGTCAAATTCTGATGACAGCCACCCTGCGACTGACCGAACAACTCATCTCCCGACCTTCAGTCACACCGCAGGACGAAGGCTGTCAAACCGTGATCGCCGAGCGCCTGACCGCGCTGGGATTTACCTGCGAAACGTTCGAGAGCGGCCCACCTGAGTTTCGGGTGACCAACCTCTGGGCGCGCCTGGGCCAGGGCAAGAACCCCACCCTCGTTTTCGCCGGGCACACCGACGTCGTGCCCACCGGACCCCAGGACCAGTGGGGCAGCCCGCCATTCACCCCTTCTCACCGCGACGGCAAGCTGTACGGCAGAGGCGCCAGCGACATGAAGACATCCCTGGCAGCCATGGTGGTGGCTTGCGAGGAGTTCCTTGCACAGAACGCAAGGCCCGCCATCGATATTGCCTTTCTCCTCACCAGCGACGAAGAAGGACCTGCGCGGGATGGCACGGTGATCGTTTGCCGCGAGCTGCAAAAACGCGGCGAACGCCTGGACTGGTGCATCGTGGGCGAGCCCACGTCGGTTGAACGCACTGGCGACATGATCAAGAACGGACGGCGTGGCACCATGAGTGGCAAGCTCACGGTCAAGGGTGTGCAGGGGCACATCGCCTACCCCCATCTCGCGCGCAACCCCATTCACATGGCCGCGCCTGCACTGGCCGAGCTGGCTGCCACCGAATGGGACCAGGGCAACACCTACTTCCCACCCACCAGCTGGCAAGTGAGCAACATCCATGGTGGCACCGGTGCCAGCAACGTGATCCCCGGCACCGTGGTGATCGATTTCAATTTCCGTTTCTGCACCGAATCCACCCCCGAAGACCTGCAGCAGCGCACGGCCGCCCTGCTGCACCGGCATGGCCTCACGGCTGATGTCGACTACGACCTGCAGTGGACGGTCGGTGGCCTACCGTTTCTGACACCGCCGGGCGATCTGGTGGATGCAGTGCGCCTGGCCATCGAACTCGAGACCGGCATCACCACCCAGCTTTCAACGACAGGCGGCACCAGCGACGGGCGTTTCATTGCGCAGGTGTGCACTCAGGTGATTGAAGTAGGTCCTCCGAATGCCACGATCCACAAGATCGACGAATCCGTGGCGCTGACCGACATCGAGCCTTTGAAGAACATCTACCGACGCACCCTGGAACACCTGGCTGCCGCTGCGGACGCCGCAGACGCGGGCAGTCGCTGAACGCTCATGATCCTGAAAGATCTCCTTTCGTGGGCCCACGCCCAGCTCGACGAGGCCAGGCTGTCCTACGGGCACGGTACCGCCAACGCGCGCGACGAGGCCGCGTGGCTCATGCTCTGGCAACTGGGGCTGCCACTCGATACCGACCTCGATGCGCATGCCAGCCTGGCGGTGAGCCCCGAAGCGGCTCTGGCCACCGAAGCGCTGGTTCGAAAGCGCATCGAAACCCGAAAGCCTGCGGCTTACCTCACTCGTGAAGCCTGGCTGCAAGGGGTGCCTTTCTATGTGGACGAGCGTGCCATCATTCCTCGCAGCTTCATCGCTGAACTGATCGCAGATGGCGGCATCGATCCTTTTCTGGGTGCGCACACGCAATCGGTGCTTGACCTGTGCACCGGCAATGGCAGCCTGGCCGTCCTGGCGGCGATGGCGTGGCCTGAGGTGCATGTGACCGCAGCAGACCTCTCAGCCGATGCACTGGAAGTGGCGCGCATCAATGTAGAAAAGCACCACATGGAAGACCGCATTCGGCTGGTCCGATCCGACGGGCTCGGCGACTGCCCTGGTCCGTACGACCTCATCTTGTGCAACCCGCCCTACGTCAACGCACAGAGCATGAAGTCGCTGCCAGCGGAGTACCTCGCTGAACCGGAACTCGCACTGGCCGGCGGCGAAGACGGCATGGACTTCGTGCGACAGCTTCTCGCTGACGCACCGGCCCGCATGGCTCCAAAAGGCGTGCTCGTGCTGGAGATCGGTAACGAGCGCCCTCATTTTGAAGCCGCCTTTCCCCAGCTGGAGGCCATCTGGCTCAGCACCAA
>JAABRN010000037.1 GCA_011390855.1 Hydrogenophaga sp.
GCAGGCGACGACCAGGTGTTGATGCTCACCCGGGACGACCTTCTGCCATGACCGTGTGGCTTTGGCGCAGCACCGTGTATTGAATCTGAGCCGGCACGCGATGCGCTGATGGGCGCTGACCTGCCCCGCAACGACGGGGCCAATCCTTTTTTGCTTTCCCTTTTGTCATGATCACCCTCAAAAATGTTGTACTTCGCCGCGGTGTGAAGGTCCTGCTCGATGGCGCCTCCTGTGTCATCAATCCTGGCGAGAAGGTTGGCCTGGTCGGCCGAAACGGCGCGGGAAAATCCAGTCTGTTCGGCCTGCTCAACCACACCTTGCATGAAGACAAAGGCGACTTCTACGTGCCCCCGCAATGGCGCATGGCCCAGGTCGCTCAGGACATGCCGGAAACCGACCAGTCGGCCACACAGTTCGTGATTGAGGGCGACGTGACCCTGCTTGCGGCACAACAGGAAGTGGCCGCATCTGAGGAGAGTGGCGATGGCGAACGCATGGCCCACGCCTACATGGACTTGCACGACGCCGGTGCGCACGACGCGCCAGCAAGGGCACAGGCATTGATCCTGGGTCTGGGCTTTCGCACCGATGAGCTTGAGCGCCCGGTCAACAGCTTTTCTGGCGGCTGGCGCATGCGCCTGCAACTGGCGCGGGCCCTCATGTGCCCCAGCGAGCTTCTGTTGCTCGACGAACCCACCAACCACCTGGATCTGGATGCCCTGGTCTGGCTGGAAGCCTGGCTCAAGCGTTACGAAGGCACCATGCTCGTGATCAGCCACGACCGCGAGTTTCTGGATGCCGTCACGAATGTCACATTGCACATTCACAGCGCCCAGCTGACACGCTATGGCGGCAACTACAGCCGGTTTGAAGACATGCGGGCCGAACAGATGGCCTTGCAACAGTCGGCCTTTGCCAAGCAGCAGGAAAAGATGGCGCACCTGCAGAAGTTCATCGACCGCTTCAAGGCCAAGGCCAGCAAGGCCAAGCAGGCGCAAAGCCGGGTCAAGGCGCTGGAGCGCATGGAAAAGATTGGCCCTGTGCTGGCCGATGCCGATTTCACCTTCGAATTCTCAGAGCCGCAGAACCTGCCCAACCCGATGCTGGCCATGAGCGATGCGAGCTTCGGCTACCCACCACCTGATGAAGGCAGTGAGCCCACCGTCATCGTGCGCGACATCAGCCGCTCCGTGCTGGCTGGCCAGCGCATCGGCATTCTGGGCGCCAACGGACAAGGCAAGTCGACCGTGGTCAAGACCATCGCCCGCGACCTGCACCCGCTGGCCGGGCAGATCACCGAGGGCAAGGGTCTCAATATCGGCTACTTCGCACAGCAGGAACTGGATGTGCTGCGTCCCGCCGACACGCCGCTGGAACACATGATCCGCCTGGTTCGCGAGTGCACGGCAGAGGGGCGCCTGAGCGGCCAGCCCACACGCGAACAGGACCTGCGCAGCTTCCTCGGGAATTTCAACTTCACGGGTGACCAGGTCAAGCAGTCGGTGGGTAGCATGAGCGGCGGCGAAAAGGCACGGCTGGTGCTCTGCATGATCGTCTGGCAGCGCCCCAACCTCCTGCTGCTGGATGAACCCACCAACCACCTGGACCTGGCCACCCGCGAGGCGCTGTCGGTGGCCCTCAACGAGTTCGAAGGCACCGTGATGCTGGTGAGCCACGACCGTGCCCTGCTGCGTGCGGTGTGCGACGAGTTCTGGCTGGTGTCACGGGGCGGCATTGAGCCCTTTGATGGTGATCTGGACGATTACCAGCGTTATCTGCTCGACATGGCCAAACAGTCGCGAGAAGCGCAACGCCAGGAGCAGAAAGTAGCGCAACGGACAGCGGCGCCTGCAGAGATACCGGCATCAAGCAAGAAGCCAACGGAGCCCGGCAAGACCCCTGAGCAAAAGCGCGCGGAAGCCCAACGACGTCAGCAAATGGCCGAAAAAACCAAGCCCTTGAAGAAGGAGCTGGATCAGAACGAAAAACGCATGGCCCAACTGGCGCAGGAAAAATCTTCCCTGGAATCGGCCATGGCTGAACCGCATAACCAGAGCGACATGGCGGACATGGGGCGGCGCCTGAAAGCCCTGGGTGATGAAACCGACATGCTCGAGGCACGCTGGCTTGAGTTGCACGAAGCCATTGAGGAACTGAGCCAGTCCTGAGCGATTGACACAGCACTGCGATATCCTGTTGAACAACCTGCGCGGCAGCAGGCTAGGGAGCGAAACGCGGCCGAGGTATTTAGGCCGCGCGGACTTCCAGCCCGTCAATCCGCCAATGCGCCTCTAAGCAAGCAAAGGAAGCACCTCATGATGTCCATTCTCGGCACCCTGTTCATTGGCCTGATTGCAGGTTTCATTGCACGGGCGCTCAAGCCCGGCAACGACAGCATGGGCTGGATCATGACCGCCTTGCTGGGTGTGGCTGGCTCGTTCGTGGCGAGCTACCTGGGTGCCGCACTGGGCCTGTACCGCGCTGGTCAACCCGCAGGCTTTTTGGCCTCGGTGATCGGGGCCATTCTGCTGCTGGTGATCTACGGATTCGTCAGGAAGAAGTAAACGGCAACGTGGCTTGCGCGAGCGATCAGTAGTCGTTGCCGCCAGCCAGGCTTTCGAAGCGGGTGAGCATGTTCAGGAACGCCAG
>JAABRN010000038.1 GCA_011390855.1 Hydrogenophaga sp.
CGTGCCGGTGGGGCCGTTTCGCTGTTTGCCGATGATGATCTCTGCGACCCCAGGCTCCTTGCATGCGTCCTTGGTGTAATACTCGTCACGGTAGATGAACATGATGATGTCTGCATCCTGCTCGATGGCGCCGGACTCGCGCAGATCGCTCATCATGGGGCGCTTGTCGGTCCGGGTTTCCACGCTGCGATTGAGCTGTGACAGCGCGATCACCGGGCACTGCAGCTCTTTGGCCAGCATCTTGAGCCCCCTGGAAA
>JAABRN010000039.1 GCA_011390855.1 Hydrogenophaga sp.
GTTGAGAGCGAGCGACCCGCCTGTGGCTGCAATTGGCGCTCATCTGCCAGCCTCCAGGGTTGTGCGCACCCAATCACGCACGAGATCACCCGAGAGCGTGTAGCCTGACCCCAGGCTCAGGACCACACGTATGCCGTTGGGGAGCGTTCCCTCAGTGGAGTCGATGCCGCCCTCGTTGCCCACGGCCGATTGAGGGTTGCCCCAGGTTTCACCTCGGTGGTAGAAAAGCTGCCACTGGGCCAAGGGTATCAGTGCCACGCTGCTGTCTTCGCTCGATGCGGCCTCGCTGCCTCGCGTTTCGCGCCCCCACTCGGAAGCGCGCTGCCAGGCGCGGGCCAGCTGGTCGCGCCGCTGAATCGATCCGGACTGCCATCGGGACCACTGCGGCGACCCGGCACCGTCAGAGATACGAGCCCAGGCCACGACCCTCATGCCTGGGCTGATCACGCCGGTTTCACTTGCGTCTCGCCGTGTGAGACGCAAAACGCGACCGTCAAAATCCAGCGCACTGATCTCACCCGTGTCGAAAACCGCATCCAGGTCTGCATTCCATTGGCCGAGCGCTGCCTGCAGGCGCAGCAAGTCGTCGGCGTGCTGCTGGGTCATGGCCTGGGTCCGCGTCATGCCATCAATAGAGCGCCAGCTCAGCAGCGCCAGCATCGACATCACCACAATAGCCACCAGCAGTTCGATCAGTGTGAATCCACCGAATCGCCGTGCACCAGCTGGCAGAGCGCTCATCAGTAGCGCCCCTGCACAGTGGAAAGATTCAGCAAACGCACCGCAGAGGGCCCAGTCGCCGACTCGACCACCGCATCAACCCGCCGGAAATTCGGGTTGGGCGTGGGCAGAACAGAAAGCCGAACGATCAGGGTGCGCCCCGCCTGAATGCAGTTGGTGGTGCTCTCCCCTACATTCGGTAGCTGTCGCTCAAGGCGCAGGCGGGTCAGCTCGTTTTCAGCGCACAGTTGCGCCAGCCATTGCTCGCTCTGGCGCTCGGCAGAGCGGGTCAGCGCGCCCGTTGCCTGAAGGCCGGCTGCCAATGCAATGGCCACCACCGCCAATGCCACAAGCACTTCGACCAGGGTAAAGCCGCTGCTTCGGCGTGGCCCACGGTGAACTGCCGCGTTCATGGCGTTTCCTCCGGCGCCGCAACAGCGAACGGCGCCAGACCGTCGGTGGTGAGCATGAGGCTGCGGTCACCCAGTCGCAGGGTCAGCCGTTGAGCGGCAATCAAGGGTTCGGGACCCAGCACCAGCGTTTGTGCGCCAGCAGGGCGGATGATCTGGGCGCGTGTTTCAGGGTCAAGCCAGTTCCTTGGCCCCCAGATGGATGCCGTGCCCATGGACGGCGCGTCTGTCCGGGATCGGATGTCCACAAACTCAAAGCCTTCAGGTCTTGTGCGCCAGACCACCGGCACGCCCGTGGTTCGCGACTGGGCACGCGCAGATTCCAGCATGGCCGACAGTCGCAACGCCTCGCGCTCAAGTTGCGTGGCACTCCCGTCGCGCAGGGCCAGCGTGGCCCCCGCCGTGGCCATGGCCGCGATGGCCACAACCACCATCAGTTCCAGAAGTGTGAATCCGCGGCTGCGGCGCATGGCCTATTGCCAGCTGCCGATGTCTGCATCCCGACCCTCGCCGCCCGGCTGGCCGTCCGCTCCCAGAGACAGGACGTCGATTTCTCCGCGCAGCCCGGGATTCAGGTACTGGTACGGACGACTCCAGGGATCGTTCGGCAGCTTGTCCAGATACGGGCGCCAGTTGGGAGGAATGGGGCCTGCCGCTGGCCTGATGACCAAGGCACTGAGGCCTTGTTCGGTCGTCGGGTAGCGCTGGTTGTCCAGGCGGTAGAGCTTGAGCGCCTGAACGATGTTGTTGACATCCGTTCTGGCGGCGGTCACCCGTGCATCGTCCGCCCGGTCCAGCACGTTGGGAACGATCAGTGCGGCCAGCAAGCCAATGATGACAAGCACCACCATCAGCTCGATCAGCGTGAAGCCCCGGTTCACTGCTCGCAAGGCCTTGGGCAGCATGGCCGGCGTCAGTGCCCGAGGGGGGCAAAAATGTGTCAAAACGTTCTCCCGAAAACAAGTCTTTGGCCGTTGGCAAAGCTGCGTGCGCAGGCCGAGGTCGATCATAATGCGCCCATGAGCAAGTCACTGTCATTTGGTCATTCTGTCTTTCAGGGTGACGTGCCTGCGGGGCTGGTGCCTGCGCGGCGTCCATGGCCTGTGGTGGCTGCGGGCGTGCTTTGGCTGGCAGCTGGCCTGAGCGCAGGCTACTGGGTGCTCCAGGCGTGGGGGCGCTCGCCCGTGACGCCCTTGGCATCTGCATCCCTGTCGTTACCCGTGGTCGAAACCAGCAGCGTGTCGCAAGCGCTGGGAGCCACGTCAGCCCCCACTTTGACCGATGACAGCGCGCCAGTGGTGGTCGCCACCCGCTATGACCTCATTGGCGTGGTGTCGGACCGCCGGCAACAGGGTGCTGCGCTGATCGCGGTGGATGGACAGCCCCCGAAGCCGTACCCTGTGGGTGCCGAGCTGGAAGGTGGCGGTATGTTCTTGCAGTCTGTCAACGGTCGTACCGTGCGTCTGGGTCCCTCGATGGCAGCGCCTCACAGCATGGAACTCACGCTACCGGAAGCGCCTGAAGGCGCTTGAATTGGCCCACCCCCGCGCCGCGCTTCGCGCGTCACCCCCTCAAAGGGGGCGATACCAGTCGTCCGGCAAAGCCGGCCCGACGGTATCTCTGGACTGAGTCACTTCGCGCCGGAGGGCTTGGCTCACCCGCGAAGCGCTCCGCCCGTGCGCTCGCTGATGGTTCATCGGGAACTGTCCAATAGGGGCAGCTTCTCAGGTCTGGGGCGCCAGCAGATCCCGTGCCGCCAGCAGCAAAGGCCAAGCCAGTAGCGTGCCGACCCCTTGGCCCACCCGAAGCTCCATGTCCATCAGGGGTTGTGCCTGCAGATGGATGAGCAGCAGGCGGTGGCCGGGTTCGGCGGATCGGTGGCTGTAGACCAGGTAGTCCGCCACGGCAGGGCGCAGACTGCGGGCCACCAACGCCGCCGTGCCAGCAACAAACCCGTCCACCAACACGATCCGGCGTTCGCTCGCGGCCTGCACCATGGCGCCTGCCATCATGGCGATTTCAAAGCCGCCCATGGCGGCAAGCGCAGCCAGGGGCGACACGGCTTTGCGGTGCCGCGTGGCGGCTGCAAACAGTTTTTCCAGTTTCTGGCGCTGTTCGGTGTCCGCCAGACCGCCCTCTTGCTCGTGGTCACGCCCACACGCATCAGCAAGAGGGACGCCGCAAAGCCTGGAAAGCAGCAGGGCCGCACAAGAGGTATTGCCGACCCCCACATCACCGAGTGCCACCACATTGCCCGGCAAGTGGCGAACCACATCCATCCCGGCATGCAAGGCCGCCACTGCCTGCGCCAGGGACATCGCCGGGCTCAGCACCATGTTGCGAGTGCCATACCCGATCTTGCGCAGCAACAGGGGCACATGGCCCTGGTGCGATTCAGGCAGGGTCAGGGGGTTGGCCAGGCCCGCATCGATCACAGTCAGGTCAAAACCTTGAAGCCTGGTCAGCGCATTGACGGGCGCCTGGCCTGTGAGTATCTGGGTCACGCGTTGACTCGTCACGGCCTGCGGAAACGCAGACACGCCTTCGTCTGCAATACCGTGGTCTGCAGCGAACACCAGAATCTGCGGAGACTCAAACGCCAGCGCCTCGAAAGGGGCTGGGGGAGCGTGTTGAATCCTTCCCAGCTGGAGCACAAGCGTTTCCATCCGCCCCAGTGCATGGGCTGGAAATCCTTCCGGGGTGATCCGCCCGCGCAGCGCGTGGTCCAGATGAATGTCGGCTGTGGGATCCACCTGTGGCAACTTCAAGCCGCTGGATGTCACTGACGGCTGGACAGGGCTTGAGCCCGGAAATGGATGGATGTTCATGCGCTGTCCATTGACCCGTCAAGTCTTGAGGAAAAGGCGATACACCGGATTCAAGGTCTCTTCGACATAGGGGTAGCCCAGCGTTTCGAGAAACCTGTTGAACGCCTTGTCGTCTTTTTCCGGCACTTGTAACCCCACCAGGATGCGGCCGTAGTCTGCGCCCTGGTTGCGGTAGTGGAACAGGCTGATGTTCCAGCCGGGTCGCATCAGACTCAGGAACTTCAAGAGCGCGCCCGGACGTTCGGGAAACACGAAGCGCAACAGCCGCTCGTCCTTGGCCAGCGCCGACTGGCCGCCAACCATGTGTCGTATGTGTTCCTTGGCCAGCTCGTCGTGGGTCAGGTCCAGGGTATCAAAACCGTGGCGACCCAGATTGGCGGCAATTTTTTTCGATTCGCCTTTGCCATGTGTCGTCATGCCGACGAATACGTGCGCCTGAGCGCCGTCGTGGATGCGGTAGTTGAACTCGGTCACGTTGCGCGGTCCGCCGGGGAGTTCGCCAATGGCTTCGCAGAAGCGGCGAAAGCTGCCGCGCTCTTCCGGGATCGTCACGGCAAACAGGGCCTCGCGTTCTTCGCCCACTTCGGCCCGTTCGGCGACAAAGCGCAGGCGGTCGAAGTTCATGTTGGCTCCGCACAGAATGGCCGCGTAGGTTTCGCCTTTGGTCTTGTGGGTGGCCACATACTGCTTGATGGCCGCGACCGCCATGGCACCCGAAGGTTCGACGATGCTGCGGGTGTCGACAAAGATGTCCTTGATGGCGGCGCAAACCGCATCGGTATCAACCACCACGAATTCATCCACCAGGCCGCGCGCAATCCGAAACGTTTCTTCGCCAACCAGTTTGACCGCCGTGCCGTCGGCAAAAAGACCCACATCGTTCAGCGTGACCCTTTCACCTGAAGTGACCGAGCGCAGCATCGCATCTGAATCTGTTGTTTGCACCCCGATGACCTTGATCTCAGGGCGAACCGCCTTGATGTAGTTGGCCACGCCTGAAATCAGCCCTCCGCCGCCAATGGCCACAAACACAGCATCAAGGTGATCTGAGCCCAGGCTTTGCAACTGCCTGAGGATTTCCATGGCAATGGTTCCCTGGCCTGCAATCACATCAGGGTCGTCAAACGGATGCACAAAAGTCAGACCCTGCTTCTTCTGCATCATCACGGCATGGGTGTGTGCGTCAGAGTAGCTGTCGCCGTGCAAAACCACCTCGCCGCCCAGCGCGCGCACGGCGTCGATCTTGAGTTGTGGCGTGGTGGTGGGCATGACGATCACGGCGCGCGTGCCGAGCTTGTTGGCACCCAGCGCGACGCCCTGGGCGTGATTGCCCGCCGACGCGCAGATGACGCCTCTTTTCAGTTGTGCCGGATCGAGGTGCGCCATCTTGTTGTACGCGCCGCGCAGCTTGAAGCTGAAAACCGGTTGCTGATCTTCGCGCTTGAGCAGCACCTTGTTGTGAAGGCGGCGACTCAGGTTTTTGGCGGGCTCCAGCGCCGACTCCACCGCAACGTCATAAACGCGTGCCGTCAGAATCTTCTTGAGATAGTCGCCAGGACTCAGCGCCTGCGAAGCGGCAGGGGCCTCGGTTCTGGTCGTTGGGCCGGGCGATCTTGGGGTGCGAGCTGGCATGTTATTCCTTGGCACGCATCATATCGGGCCAGAAAACGCCCCCAACGCTCCGCCGCCTGCGCGGGTCGCTGCCTCCGAGGTGTGCTTTTTTGCCCTGGGGTTGCCCGGCGGCAAAAAAAACCCGGACTGGCAGAACCGGTCCGGGCTTAAATCCACCCGTGGAGGGTAGAGGAGACAACCTTAAATACAATGGCGCCAGTATACCCGTGACATGCTGCGTTGCAACATTGACGGCTCTGGTCAGGCGCTGTCCTTTAGCGCTTTTCCCCAAAAAACCACTTTTTTCACGCTGGAACACACCATGGAATGCACGGTCAGTTGGACGGGCGCAACGGGAACCCGCTCCCAGATGGGTTTTGTTGCAGAAACGGGCAGCGGTCACGTGCTGACCATGGACGGCGCCCCAGATGCAGCCAAACCGGAAAACGGCGGGGCCAACCTGGCTCCAAGGCCCATGGAGACGGTGCTGGCCGGTACAGGTGGTTGTACCGCGTATGACGTGGTGCTGATACTGAAGCGGGGCCGCCATGACGTGCGCGGATGCAGCGT
>JAABRN010000041.1 GCA_011390855.1 Hydrogenophaga sp.
ACCCTCAATGAAGAAGGAGACACCCCATGTCCAAAGATACCTATGTTCTGGTGCACGGTGCGTGGCACACCGGTGCAGAGCTTGAAGCCACGGCCGATCAGCTTCGAACACGTGGCCATACCGTGCATTGCCCGACGCTGGCAGGCAACCGACCGGAAGACGACCGTGCAGCCACCGGACTGGAAGATGCCGCTCAGTCTCTCGCGACCTACCTGGACCAGCAAGGACTGGAACAGGCGCGCCTGGTGGGCCACAGTTATGGCGGTATGGTGATTTCGCGTGTGGCCGACCTGCGCCCGCAGCGCATTGCCCGCCTGGTGTACGTGAATGCCTTCGTGCCACAGCCCGGTGAGTGCCTGAACGACCTGGTGCCACCGCACTACAAGGCCCTGTTCGACAGCATCGCCACCGAGACGGGCGGTGGCGTGATGTTGCCGTTTCCGATCTGGCGCGAGGCGTTCATCAACGATGCGGATCTCGCGCTGGCCTCCGAGGCTTTCGGCAAGCTCAACGCCCACCCATACAAGACTTTCCAGGATCCGATCACCCTCAGCCAGCCCATGGCGGCCTGCCCACTCCCCAAGAGCTATGTGAACTGCCGCATGGACACGGCACTGCCGCAAAGCATGGGCTGGCACCCACGTTTGTCCGAGCGGCTCGGTCTGTTCCGATACATCGAATGCAGCGGCAGTCACGAGGTCTGGTTCACCGACCCTGCCGCGATTGCCAGAGCCATCGAACAAGCAGGGCGTGACTGAGATCCGGCAGCAATCGACCGCGCCGGGTTACGCTCTCTGTCGGCCCAACCCGGCGAATCCACCCACACGAAAGAACCATGCACATGGGCCTCGCACAAGGGCCAGCTGCGGTACGGGCGACACAGGGCTGCGCCAGATTCGCCCACAAAGGCCCATCCATCGGTCGACGCTGCCACGGCGGATTTGTTCGGTGTTGCCCCGACTGTCGCCAGGAAAAACACCCCAAACCACCCTCATTCAAGTTTCCCGGATGGCGTTGCCACGGAGTCGCAAGGCATTGCCGATCACCGAAGCCGAGCTCAGGCTCATGGCGAGCGCAGCGATCATGGGTGACAGCAGCCAACCAGTGAACGGGTACAGCAGGCCGGCAGCCAGCGGAATACCCAGCGCGTTGTAGAGGAAAGCGAACGCCAGGTTCTGCTTCATGTTGGTCACCGTGGCCATCGAGAGCGCGCGTGCCGTTGCAATACCGCGCAGGTCGCCTTTGACCAGCGTGAGCTGGGCGCTGTTCATTGCCACATCGGTCCCGGTGCCCATGGCAATGCCCACATCCGCCCGTGCCAGCGCTGGTGCGTCGTTGATGCCGTCACCCGCCATGGCCACCACCCGCCCCTCGGCCTGAAGTTTCTCCACGAGACGGAGTTTGTCGGCCGGCTTCACCTCGCCATGGACCTCGTCAATCCCCAGGCGCTGGCCGACCGATCGGGCCGTGGTCAGCCCATCGCCGGTTGCCATCACCACCCGGATGTTCGCCTGGCGCAACGAAGCGAGCGCTTCGGCCGAGGTGGTCTTTATCGGGTCGGACACCGCCAGCAAGCCGGCCAGGGCCTGGTCCACGGCAAGATACATGACGCTGGCGCCCTGCTCACGCAGGGCTTCTGCCTCCTTGGCCATGGGTGAGGCGTCCACACCCAGTTGTTGCATCAGGGCCGTGTTCCCCAGGGCCAGGGCCGCTCCCCCCACGACGCCACGCACGCCAATGCCGGACCCGGAGTCGAACTGATCGGGCTTTTCAAGTTCCAGCGCCTGTTCCCGTGCGGCGGCCACGATGGCGGCCGCCAGCGGGTGTTCGCTACCCTGATCGAGACTGGCTGCGAGACGCAGCACCTCACTTTCGGAAAAGTGGCCATGGCCAATGGCGCGCTCGAACACGGGCCGCCCTTCGGTCAGGGTACCGGTCTTGTCAACAATGAGCGTGTCCACCTTGCGCAGGTTCTCGATCGCGGCGGCATCGCGAAACAGGATACCGCTGGTGGCGCCACGCCCGGTCGCCACCATGATGGACATGGGCGTGGCCAGGCCCAGGGCGCATGGGCAGGCGATGATCAGCACGGCGACCGAATTGATGAGGCCATGCACCCAGCTGGGTTCGGGGCCCATCAGACCCCAGCCGAAAAAGGTGAGGATCGCCACACCCACGACGCCCATCACGAACTTCCCCGCCACCTGGTCGGCCATGCGCTGCATGGGTGCGCGCGAGCGCTGTGCCATGGCGACCATCTGCACGATCTGCGACAGCACGGTAGCGGAGCCCACGTGTTCAGACCGCATCACCAGGGCGCCACTGGTGTTGAGGGTGGCACCGATCAGCTTGTCACCCTCCCGTTTCGAGACCGGCAGCGGTTCACCGGTGAGCATCGATTCGTCCAGCGCGCTGGCGCCTTCGACCACTGTGCCGTCGGTGGGGACTTTTTCGCCGGGACGCACGCGCAACAGGTCGCCCACATGCACATGCGCCAGCGGCACGTCTTCCTCCTGCCCGTCTGCTGTGATGCGCCGCGCTGTCTTGGGCGCCAGCCCCAGCAGCGAACGAATGGCTGCCGAGGTCTGCGAACGCGCCTTGAGTTCAAGCAACTGCCCCAGCAGGGTCAGCGAGATGATCACCGCAGCGGCCTCGAAGTACACGCCCACCCGCCCCATCGAGACGAACGAGGCGGGGAAGACCTGGGGCGCCACCGTGGCCACCGTGCTGTAGACAAACGCCGCCCCAGTGCCCAGCCCGATGAGGGTCCACATGTTGGGGCTGCGATTCACCAATGACTGCACGCAGCGCACAAAGAAAGGCCAGCCCGCCCACAGCACGATGGGCACCGTGAGGAAGAGTTCGATCCAGCTCTGCACCGCCATGTCGAACCATGCCAGGCGGTGGCCGAACATGGCCAGCACGGTGACGATCACAGTGAGCGGCAATGTCCACCAGAAGCGGCGCTGGAAGTCCTTGAGTTCGGGGTTGTCCTGCTCCTCCAGCTCGGGCATCAGCGGCTCCAGCGACATGCCGCACTTGGGGCAGCTGCCCGGGTGGTCCTGCCGGATTTCGGGGTGCATGGGGCAGGTGTAGACCGTGCCGGCCGCCTCAGGAGCCTGTTCCGCCGATGACACAGGGGCGAGGTATGCCAGGGGATTCGCCACAAATTTGCCTTGGCATTTCGCGCTACAGAAATGAAAGGTCCGCCCTTCGTGCTCGGCCTGGTGAGGCGATGATTCGGTCACCGTCATGCCGCAAACAGGGTCCTTGAGCCTCACTGGGTCGGTCGGATTGTCCTCAGAACGGCCGGCGGGATGGCGGTGCCTTGTCGTGTCCATTGAGCTGCTCCTTGCTGGTTTTCGGTTTCAACCTGCGCGTGAACCCCGTTTGGGTCAGGCCCTTGCCCACAGGAAGCTGGCCATCCGGACTCAGCCGGATAGCGCGGAGGCGGCCTCCTCGGCCACATGGACCTTGCGCTCTGTGGCGAAGACCGGCAGGCCGCCCCCGGCCAGCGACGTCGACGGGAGCGCCCGTTTCCGGATTCAATTTTTGTGGGTCACAAAATCTCCAGTCTGAAATTCAAACTGGGGAGCCCAGGGACCTCTGTCTGGAGGCCCCATGTGCAGCCCTGCCCGCTCACATCCAGGCCCGGCGTGCTCATTGCCGGCAGGCGATCACCGGCTGGCAGGCGGCATGCCAGCACCAGGCATGCGTTGCATCATCATTTCCATCATGGTCTGCATCATGTCCATGCGCATTTCCATCATCTGATGGTGCTTGGACATGTCCATGGGCATGTCTTTCTTTCCACCCATGCCTGGCATCGCACCTTTGCCGCGCATGTGCCCCATGCCGTCCATGCCTTTCTGGTTTTTCATGCCCTTCATCATCGCCATGCCCTCGTGCATGGTCTTCATGTGCTCGTCCATCAGGGCTTGGCGTTCAGCAGGGGTCTTTGCGTTCATCATCTTGTCTCTCATGTCCTGCATCATCTTCATGTGGTCGTGCGTGGCCATCGATGGGGTCGCTGAAGGAGCCGCTGCAGTTGTTTTCGCTGGCGCCGCAGCGGCTGGGTGATGAGCGGCGTGGGCGCCGGCTTTTGATGCCGCTGCGTTTCCCGCGTCCGGTGCCGAAGGGGTTGCGCAGGCGGTCAGCAGGACCGTGGTGGAGATCGCAAGGAGTGTGACGATTCTGTTCATGGTGGTGTCCAGTGAATGAGTAAGGCTGTCGCCAGCAATGGCGACACAATGGAAGAGGTTCGGAAGAGAGGAAGGCCGCTGGTGCTGGCCAGGGCGCAGGGGCGCTGATCGCGGTTGCCCGCGATGCGCCTTATAACGTCAGGCGATGGGGGCGCACAGCAATGGGCAAGGCCAGGTGCGCGGGTCGGTGACTGAGCACCGGTAGTCGAACGACGGTGCCAGAAGCCGCTGCGGGCACCAAAGCAGGGGGCAGCGTACCAACCACGCCAGCACCCACGTCGTTGGCGGACGCGTCCAGCTTTTTGATGGCCAGAACGGGTTCATCGCAGAACTTGAGGCAACCGGCGGTGCCGGGATCCGGTTGTTCTTGTTGGTGAGCGTGGACAACCGGCGTGGCAGGGTGCGCCACCAGAAGCGATGACCGACTGATGTCGTTTGGCGCATTCAGGAGACAGGCATTGGCGACACCTGCGCCCAGCGCGAGCAGCCACACCACCAGGACCATCCGGGTGATGTGACGCAGCGATCGCCGGTACAGGTGCATGTTCGTTCAGGGTGATGCGGGCAATGATCTGAGGCTATACCTTGGCGCTCGAACAGCCTTGACGCAGATCAACAGAGCTGTGCAGTGCACGGCACTCCTGCGGCATTGTGCGACTGGGCCCAGCCCCGGTCGGTGGGCCACCGAACAGATCGAACATCCGCTTTGGGCAAAGTGGGCAAGGACGTGCATGAATCTGCAAAGTCGCATGCGCCGGGGTGCCCGAACTTGCAGCGCCAGCGCCCTTCATTCACTTCATGCGCTTGATGTCGGTGTAGTCACCGCTCGTGCGCAGGATCACCTTCACATCGGCCTTGCCCCGGTTGCGCCAGTACCAGCCGTGGTTGCCCGTGAAAGCGGCCTCCAGCACACCCGCGTCGTCCGGAACGCCTCGACCTTTTTCGTAGCTGATCGACTTGCCGGGTGCATCACCGTGGGTGTCGTAGTTGACTTGCCCGCCCTCTACCACCCACGAGTACTGGGCCTTGGCGCCTTCGTTCATCCTCAATTTGATCTCCGTTCCTTCGCCTGGTGTCAGCGCGAAGGAAATTTCATCTCGCCACTCGATCCGGGGTGCGGCAACCGCAGCGACGGGAGGTGGTGCAGAGACTGGGGCGGGCAGTTGTGCGGCAATGGCTGGTGCCATGCCGGTGGTTGCATCCACGGACTGCGAAGGGGCGGCAGCAGGTATGGCGGCGGCATCAGCTGCGGCTTCTGCCGCCAGCTGTTGCTTGATCTCGCCCATGTCGGTCATGCGCAGGACACGACCCATACCGGTGGGATCGATGCCGTACTCGGCTGGCAGCACGACGGCCACCAACAGCACCACCGCCGAAATGGCAGCCACGATGGTGGAGCGCAAAAGCTGCTTTGAAGAAGGCAGTTCGGCGCGGGTAGGGGTATCGCTGTTGTACATGTGGGGTGTTCCTTGGCTGTTCAAGACACGAAATAGCCGGTGAGCTGCATGCCCACCAGAATGAAGCCCGCGCTCATCATGGCGACGTTGGCTGTGTAGGCGTTGCGAGCGAAGCTGGGTGTGCGGCGCCAGTAGCTCATGCCGATCAGGATGACGGCCAAGGCCAGCAGCTGACCGATCTCCACGCCCACATTGAAGGCCAGCAGGTTGGGTACCAGACCGTCGGGCGAGATCTCGTATTCAATGATCTTGGTGGCCAGACCAAAGCCGTGGAAAAGGCCAAACACGAGCGTCGCGACCTTGGTGTCGGGCTGGAACCCCAGCCACCGCTGGAATGCGCCCAGGTTATCCAGGGCCTTGTAGACCACCGACAGACCAATGATCGCGTCGATCAGGTAGCTGTTGATCCCGACGTTGAAGTACAC
>JAABRN010000042.1 GCA_011390855.1 Hydrogenophaga sp.
CAGGTCACCGCTGGCGTGGACATGGCCGCTGCGCAGAAGCTGGCTGCCAAGGTCAAGAGCGGTGAGGGGTTCGATCTGAACGATTTTCTCGACCAGATTCGCCAGATGAAGCAAATGGGGGGTCTGTCCAGCCTGATGGACAAGCTGCCGGGCGCCATGGCAGCCAAGGCCAGCGAGATGGACATGAACCGCGCCGAGAAAGACATCAAGCGCAAAGAGGGGATCATCTGCAGCATGACCCTCAAGGAGCGGACCCGCCCGGAGATCATCAAAGCCACGCGCAAACGACGTATCGCTGCCGGCGCAGGGGTTCACGTCCAGGAGGTCAACCGTTTGCTCAAGGAGTTCGAGCAGATGCAGGGCATGATGAAAAAGATGAAAGGCGGCGGCATGATGAAAATGATGAAGCGCATGGGGGGGATGAAGGGCATGCCCAAGCTGCCTGGCATGGGGTGACCTTTCGCAAGCCGAATCTTCAAAGGGTGGCGAAAATGGGGCCACCATGTTGATGACGCTTGAAATTGCCATGGCCGTGCTTTGCATGGCCGCCTCGTTGGCCTTGCGCCCCTGGCGCATGCTGCGCGGCCCCCTGTTGACGCCCACATTGGCTGCTGTGGTGCTGCTGCCCTTGCTGTGGCTGCTGCCTCAGTACATGCCGAATGGGCTGTCGATCCAGTTCTCTGGCGCGTGCCTGCTCGTGCTGGCGCTGGGCTGGCCACTGGCCGTTCCCGTACTGGGTGTGGTGGCACTTGTCGTGTGGGGGCTGGGGCCGTCGGATGCCTACGCTGCTCTGTCCCAGTGGGTCTGGGTGGGGCTGGTGCCTGCTACCCTGGCTTTGGGGGTGGGCGCGCTGATACGACGCTGGGTGCCTTCGAACTTGTTCGTCTACACCCTGGGACGCGGTTTTCTTGCCACGGCTTTGGTGGTGTTTCTGGTGGGTGTGCTGTTTGAGGTAACTCACCATCAGGTCGATGGCGTGGCGCTGGAGCAGGCCTTGGTGGCCCGTTGGCTGATGGCCTGGGGAGACGCTTTTCTCACCGGCATGTTCGCTGCCATTGGCGTGGCGTTCGCGCCGCAATACCTGGCTACCTGGTCCGATGACCGCTACCTGAAGCCACCAGCAATCTGAGCGTGGCAACGCCCACGCTCAGATCGCAGACTTCAACAACGCAACCGATCTCAGATCGCCTGGGGCAGTGAAAACCTGGCGGCGTGGCGCCAGGCGCGGCGCAGCACCGCAGGGGACCAAGACTCTTCCGGCACCAGAAGCAAACCCTGCGTCCGCATCCACTCACCGAACCCCACGTGGCTAGTGGTGACCGTGATCGGCACCGCCAACAGCAGCGGCAAGGCGATCGGCACCAGCCACAGCAGTGCGTAGACATTGAGCAGGGCGACGCCCGAACCCAGGAGGCAGATGATCAAGGTCATCGGTGCCAGGCGGGCGGCTGCGGTTTTCCATGAAATGCCGGAGGCTTCGCGGGGTGGCGACTTCCAGTCGAGCTTGATGCCGGTGATGGCCGTGAGCACAAAAAGCGAATGCGCGAGCATGCGCACAGGCGCCTGCAGCAAGGCAAGCACCGTTTCCAGCGCTGCGCTGCTCAGCAGGGCGCCGGTTCCACCAAATGCCTTCTGCCCACCCTTGATAAACACCGCGACCAAGCCCAATACGCGGGGCATGAACAGCATGCACAGGGTCCACACCCAGAGGGTACGAATTTCTGCCGGGATGGCACTCCAATGGGGGACGACGCTGGTGTTGCTCACCCAGAGTGCCGTGCCGAATGTCATGAAGGCGAGCCAGATGGGTGCCGACAGGTAGGACATCCCGCCGATGACGAACATGGCACGGTGCACACGGTGAATGCCGGGTTCTGCCATCAGGCGCGAGTTCTGCAGGTTGCCCTGGCACCAGCGCCGATCGCGCTGCAATTCGCTGAGCAAGTCGGGTGGTTGCTGCTCGTAGCTGCCCGTGAGGTCAGACACCAGCCAGACGTGGTAACCGGCACGGCGCATCAGTGCGGCTTCGACGAAGTCGTGCGACATGATGCCGCCCGACATGCCACCCGTGCCCTTGATGGGTGCCAGCGCGCAATGCTGCATGAAAGGCTCCACGCGGATGATGGCGTTGTGGCCCCAGTAGTGTGACTCACCCAGTTGCCAGAACTGCATGCCCAGCGTGAACAGGCGGCCCGTGACACGGGAAGCGAACTGCTGCGCACGGGCGTGCAAGGTGGCGTGGCCGATGGCCTGGGTGGCGGTCTGCACGATCCCGGCCTTGGGGTTGGCTTCCATCAGTTTGACCATGGAGACCAGGCAACTGCCGCTCATGACGCTGTCGGCATCGAGCACCACCATGTAGCGGTAGTCTTTGCCCCAGCGACGGCAGAAGTCGGCCACGTTGCCCGCCTTGCGGTGGGTGCGGCGGGTGCGCAGGCGGTAGTAGACCTCGATGGGAGGCAGCTCGGCCTGTGCTGCGAGGTCGCCGCGCAGGCGTTCCCAGGCGGCGCGCTCGGCGGCAGCAATGGCCGGGTCGTAGCTGTCCGACAGAACGAACACATCGAACTGCTGGTTGTGCCCAGTCGCGGCCAGCGACTCGCAAGTTGCGCGCAGGCCGGCGAACACAGTGGCCACATCCTCATTGCAAATGGGCATGATGATGGCGGTGCGGGCATCGGGATTCATCGCATGGTCGCGCACCGAGGCTGCGGTGATCGTGTGCGCGTCGCCGCGCAGCGTGACCCAGAAGCCCATGACGGCGGTGACGAACCCGGTGACCACCCAGGCAGAGAGCACCGTGAACAATGCCAACTGCCCATACTGCAACCAGGCGTTGTCGTGAGCCGGCTGCGCTTGCGCGAACAATGTGGTGGCAAGCGCCGTGGTCAGCAAGGTGAGCAGGGCAAACACCCCACGCCGGCGCTTGGCAGCGCGCTCCCAGGCTTCGGGTTGGGCCGCATTTGCAGGTATGGCTGCGGATGTGTATGGCGGCAGCATGTTGCTCACCGCACTGAGCACGGAAGTTCCGATGCTGTTCCAGAAGCCACGCCACGGGCGCGGCACCATGGAACCACGGTTCAAGGGCGGTGCGGTGAACGCGTTCGGATGGCGGTCTTCGCGCAGCACGCTGCGTGCAGACACGGCGGCAGCTGGCTCCTCGCTCATGGGAGCACCTTGGTGCTCCGCACTGCCCTGAAAGCTCTCTTGGGCGTGTTCAGGCGCGGTGCTCATTCGGGTAGCAGCAGATGTGTCCATGTTTCGCTCACAGTGTCGTTTTGATGTTGGAGAAAGGCGCGCAACTCGACCGGCTTGGCCGGGTCGACGCGTTGCACGCGCAAGGTCACGCGCCATGAGCGAGTGGCCGGGTTGGGGTAGGCCAGGGTTTCGATGAGTTGCCCGTTGGAATCCACAGTGACCACGGCACGCACTTTCGCTTCGCTGGGCAGGCTGTCGAGAGCCGGGCCGGCGAAGTCAACCACGTACTGGGGCTGGGCTTTCTGTTCCTCGGGCGTGAGCTTGGTGTAGCCATAGCCGCGGCGTGTCTGCGTGACCCAGGAAGAAGGTGGGCGCTGTTGCGCTTCGCCTTGCCAGGCCAGCTCGTAGCTCAGCTCAAGCGGTTGGCCAGGGGGGGGTAGCGCAGCCGGCACCCAGTACGCGACGATGTTGTCGTGGGTCTCGTCGGGCGTGGGCAATTGCACCAGCTCAACCCGACCGGCGCCCCACTGGCCCAGCGGCTTGATCCAGGCGCTGGGGCGGCGCTCATAGTGTGCTTCCACGTCTTCGTAGCTGGCAAAGCTGCGGTCGCGCTGCATCAGGCCAAAGCCGCGTGGGTCGGTCATGCTGAAGGAGCTCACCACCGGCGCGTCGGGGCGCTGCAGCGGGCGCCACAACCACTCACCCTGGCCGGTGACCATCATCAGACCATCGGAGTCGTGGACTTCCGGACGGAAATCGCTGGCCATGGGCTGGTTTTCTCCTGAGAGAAACATGCTGGTCAGCGGCGCGATACCCAGCGTATTGACCGGACCGGCGCCCTTGCGCAAGAAGACCCGGGCGTTCACGGTGGTGGTGGTTTCCGCTCCCGGACGCACCACAAAACGGTAGGCGCCGGTGGCGCGTGGCGACTCCAGGAGGGCCAGCACCGTGACTTCGGTGGCGTTGGCCGCCGGTCGCTGGATCCAGAACTCGGTGAACCGGGGAAATTCTTCGCCCTGGCCGCCCACGGTGTCGATGGCAAGGCCACGTGCCGACAGTCCGTACTGCTGACCTGCGCCCAGCGCACGGAAGTAGCTCGCGCCCTGGAACACAATCAGTTCATCTTTGTAGGCGGCGTTATTGATCGGGTAGTGCAGCCGGAAGCCGGCGTGCCCCAGATCACCCCAGGGCTTCGGGTTGAAGGCGTTGCGGCCGTAGTCGAAATCGTCGCCGCTGTAGGGCAGGTGGCGCACGCTGCCATCGGGGGTGATTTCGTGGATTCGGACCGGTTCCGTCTGGTACAGGCCGAGATGGAAGAACTGCGCCTCGAAAGGCAGCTTTTCAGTACGCCAGACCGAACGGTCGGTCTTGAAGCGGATGTCGCGCAGCTGGTCGTAAGTGATGTCCGCCAGCGCCGGGGGAAGCTTGTCGCTGTTTGCGCGATAAGGTTCACTGGCGCGTGTCTGGGCCAGTTGCGTCAGGGCGTCGAGATCGAAGCGCTGCGCATGGGCCGACGCCCCTGCCAGCGTGGCCGCGAGGCCGCCCAGCAGCACCCAGCCGTGCCAGCGTGCAGGGGAAGAAAGCGGGGGAAAAACAGGTGCCATGCCCTCTATAGGGCAAACCCCGTGCCAACCTGTTTAAATGCTTTTAAATCAATGACTTGCGAGGACGCTGGGCGGGTTTTCCCGTATCTGGGGCTGAAATCGTCCTCCAGACCCCGGTTTTTGTCGTCAAACAGCGACAGCTGACAGGGCTGTCAAAAAAAAAGCTTTTAAAAACAAAGACTTGATGGTGTCACTCTTCAGCGACAGCCTCGTCAGAGGTGCCCGCAGCGCCGCCCACACCGTCGCTTTTGAAAAGACCCGGCGTGAGTTCGTGCTTCTGGAGCAAACGGTAGAACTCGGTGCGGTTGCGCTGAGCCAGGCGGGCCGCGTCGGCCACATTGCCGTCGGTCATCTTGAGCAGGCCGACCAGGTAGTCACGCTCGAAGCGCTGTCGGGCATCGGTGAAGCTGAGCACTTCGGTAGAGGGGGTGCGCAGCGCGCGCTGCACCAGCGCCAATGAAACCAGCGGGGTGGTGGTGAGCGCGCAAGCCTGCTCGACCACGTTGTAGAGCTGGCGAACATTGCCTGGCCAGGAGGCCATCGTCAGTGCCTTCAATGCCTCTGGTGCAAAGCCTGAGTTGCGCTTGCCGTACTTGCTGGCGAGCTTGGACAGGAAGTGGTTGGCCAGTAGTGCGATGTCTTCGCGGCGTTCGGCCAGGGTGGGCAGGGTGAGCGTGACCACGTTGAGCCGGTAGTACAGGTCCTCGCGGAACTGTCCCGCCGCCATGGCTTCTTCGAGGTTTCGGTGCGTGGCCGAGATGATGCGCACGTCCACTGGGATCGACTGGCTGGAGCCCAGCGGGCGTATGGCGCGTTCCTGCAACACGCGCAGCAGCTTCACCTGTAGCGCAGGAGGCATGTCACCAATCTCGTCGAGCAGCAAGGTGCCGCCGTCGGCGGTCTGGAACAGGCCTTTGTGATTGGCCACCGCGTCGGTGAAGGCGCCCTTCACGTGGCCGAACAGTTCGGACTCCAGCAAGGCTTCCGGAATGGCGCCGCAGTTCACGGCGATGAATGGCTTTTTTGCGCGTGGACTGGCGCGGTGGATGGCCTGGGCCAGCATTTCCTTGCCCGTCCCGCTGTCGCCGCGCAGCAGCACGCTGGCGTCTGATTGCGCAATCATGCGGGCCTCGGCCAGCAGGTCGGCCATGCGGTTGGAGCGGCTGATCACGTCGGCCCGCCATTCTTCATCGGCCTGCGAAGTTGGGCTGGCAGGCGCCCC
>JAABRN010000043.1 GCA_011390855.1 Hydrogenophaga sp.
GTGCCAGCGCTTCTGGCAAGGCATGCAGGGGTTGCTGCAATGTGAGCAGCAACTGTTTTTGACCCAACTGGCGCATGAGGGTGTTTTTGTCCTCCACCACGATGAGTTCGCCCCTGCGGATCACGCCGATGCGGTCGGCCATGTCTTCGGCTTCTTCGATGTAGTGTGTGGTGAGAATGATGGTGGTGCCGGCCTCGCGCAGTTTGCGCACCATGCGCCACATGTCGTGTCGCAATTCCACGTCCACGCCTGCGCTCGGCTCGTCAAGAAAGAGCACCTTGGGTTCGTGCGACAACGCCTTGGCGATCAGCACACGGCGCTTCATACCGCCGGAGAGCGACAGGATCTTGTTGTCCTTTTTGTCCCAAAGCGAGAGATCCTTCAAAACCTTTTCGATGTAGGCCGGATCGGCCGGTTTGCCGAACAACCCGCGGCTGAAGCTCACCGTGGCCCACACGGTTTCGAAAGAGTCGGTGTGCAGCTCCTGCGGCACCAGACCAATCAGTGATCGCGCGGCGCGGTACTCGCGCACGGTGTCGAAACCGTCGGCCAGCACCGAGCCTTCACTGGCATTCGACATGCCGCAAATGATGCTGATGAGCGTGGTCTTGCCTGCGCCGTTTGGGCCCAGCAGAGCAAAGATTTCACCCCGGCGGATGTCGAGGTTGATGTTCTTGAGCGCCTGAAAGCCGCCAGCGTAGGTTTTGCTGAGGTTGCGCACGCTGATGACTGCGTCGGCAGCAGGCGCCGTTGGGGTAGGGGGGGTCATGGTGTCTCCGCGGGCAGGAAATCGTGCCGCATTCAGTCGAAGCCATCATTGTGACCGCTTGGTCAAAGCCCGCCGCGTCGTCCGGGCTAGGAGGCTGCGCGACTGGCATCGTCTGTGCCGCGGGTTGCCGGATTCCGTTGCTGGCGAGCCAACAGACCGCGGCATGGCATCTGTGCGTGTGCTGGAACACAGACTGCCCCGGCTGCAGCGCGCAAGCTGCATCGGTACACACCCCTGTCGTCAAAGGTTCTTCGTGCTCAAAATCTCTTTTCTGCCTTTCGCGTTGCTGGTGTTGAGCCAGGCCGCAAATGCACAGCAACCTCCCACTGCCGGTAGTCAGCTTCAGCAGATTCCGCCGGCACCCACGCCGCAGGAAACCGTACCGACCATTGGCATCGAGACCGTCCCCACCCCCGCCGCGCCAGAGTCTGACGCGGTCAAGATCCTGGTCAATCGCCTGCGGGTGACGGGCGCGACCGTCTATCCCGAAGGGCAACTGCTGGCCGTGACCGGATTCCAGCCTCGCAGTGAATTGAACCTGGCAGAACTGCGTGCCATGGCACAGAAGATCACCAACCATTACCGGAGCCAGGGATACTTCGTGGCGCAGGCTTTCCTGCCTGCTCAGGAAAGCCACGATGGCACGGTCACCATCGCCGTGATCGAGGGCCGGTTCGGCCGCATCGATGTGCGCAACCAGAGCACCCTGGCTGATGCCCGCATCCAGCGCCAGTTGAGTGGGCTGACCAGCGGTGAGCCGATCCAGATCGATCCGCTCGAAACCCGTCTGCTTCAGTTGTCCGACATTCCCGGTGTGAAGGTCACCTCCACCCTCACCCCTGGCGCATCCCTGGGCATGTCAGACCTGATCGTGGATGTGGTTCCTGCAGACCGGGTCACAGGCAGCATGGATACCGACAACGCCGGCAACCGCTACACCGGCGAGTACCGGCTGGGCGCCACGGTGAACCTGAACAACCCGGCAGGCGTGGGCGACGTGGCTTCACTGCGGGCGCTGACATCGGGCCCTGGCCTCAGCTATGCGCGGGCTTCTTACCAGGTACCGCTGGGCAGGGCAGCAGTGGGGGTGGCCTACAGCGGGTTGAACTACGAACTGGCCGAAGAATTTGCGTTTGCGCAGGCCACTGGAACGGCCCGGATCGCGAGCATTTATGGCAGCCATCCCTTGATCCGCACACGCAACAGCCGTCTGTATGCCGGCCTGGCCTTTGACGCCAAGACCTTTCAGGACAAGCGACCGCTGAACCTGGACATGCCGGTGGAAGACAAGCAAGCCCAGGTGTGGATGGCGAGCTTGCGAGGTGAACACCGGGACCAGTTGGGCGGGGGCGGTATGACCGGCTTGTCATTGACGTGGTCGACCGGCAACATCGACCTGCAAACGCCCGGCCTGGTGGCGGCAGATGCACCGGCGCAATCCGGTGGTCACTTCAACAAGCTGGGCCTGGGCGTTTCACGCTTGCAAAGCGTCACCGACACCGTTTCGCTGTATGCCGCCTTCAACGGACAGTGGGCCTCAAAGAACCTTGATGCCTCCGAGAAGATGGCGCTCGGAGGCCTGTATGGCGTGAGGGCGTACCCGGAAGGCGAAGCCTATGCAGACCAGGGTTACATGGCGACGCTCGAAGCGCGGGTGCAGTTGCCCAAACCCGATCGGTTGCCCGGTCAGGTGCAACTGATCGGCTTTGTCGACTCGGGCAGCGTGACCACCCAAAAGAACCCATGGTCAGACACCGTACCGAACAGCAGGACCCTCCATGGCGCTGGCGTGGGACTGAACTGGTCGGACACCAACGACTTTGCCGTGAGGGCGTACTACGCCCGCAAGCTGGGCAACGAGGTGGCTACGTCGGCGCCCGACGAATCGGGCCGATTCTGGATTCAGGCCATCAAATATTTCTGAACTCCGCCGCACGGGCGTGCCCGTGCCGATGTGGCGCCGAAACCAGAACTTGCCGAGAAAACGAGAAAGAAAGCCATGAACCGAATTCACCCATCCATCTGGACTCCGCAGACCGCCACCTTTGTGGCCGTGGGAGAGAGCACCCGCAGCGCGCGCAGGCAGGCCTCAATCAGCAGCACAGCTGCGGCATCGGTGAGCGCGGGCGGCTGCTTCGGGCTGAAGGCCCTTGCTGCTTCGCTGATGGTGGCGTGCGGAGTCACCGCATTCGCTCAACCCACGAATGGTGTGGTGTCTGCGGGCAGCGCCACCATCGGCGGTACACCAGGCGCCATGGTGATCACGCAGACCACGGCCAATGTGGCGATCAACTGGCAGAGCTTTGGCATCCGCGCCGGCGAGTCGGTGCAATTTGTGCAGCCAGGCACCCGTTCTGTGGCGATGAACCGGGTCGTTGGCCCTGACCCCTCGAGCATCCTCGGCAGCCTGAGCGCCAACGGCAAGGTGTTTCTGGTCAACCCCAATGGCATCCTGTTTGGAGCGGGCGCATCGGTCAATGTCGGCGGTCTGGTGGCCTCCACGCTGGGCATTTCCGACACCGACTTCATGGCCAGCAACTACCGGTTCTCCGGTGCGGGCACGGCAACTGTGGTCAACGAAGGCGCGATCACCGCAGCCGACAGTGGCTATGTGGCGCTGCTGGGTGCGAATGTCAGCAACCAGGGAAACATCATTGCCCAGTTGGGTACGGTGGCTTTGGCCGCTGGCAACTCGATGACCTTGGACATGGCGGGCGATCGCTTGCTCAGTGTCACCGTCAATGAGGGAGTGGTCAATGCGCTGGTGGAGAACGGTGGATTGATCCAGGCCGATGGTGGCCGGGTGTTGATGACAACCCGTGCTGCAGGCAGCCTGCTGGCCAATGCGGTCAACAACACCGGCGTGATTCGGGCGCAGACGATCTCCCGTCAGAAAGGCTCGATCCGTTTGCTCGGTGGTATGGAAGCCGGCACAGTGAACCTGGCTTCGAAGAGCACGCTGGACGCCTCCGGGATTGACGGTGAAGGTGGCTTCATCGAAACGTCCGCTGCGCGGGTGACGATCGAAGGTTCTGCGACTGTCGACCCACCCACCGTTGTAGCGGGCGAGTGGTTGGTTGGCTCCGCTCCTGTGCCCGGCTCGCCGCCAGCTGCAGCCCCTCCGCCATCGGCGCGGCCCCTGACCACCCTGCCTTTCGTGGTGACGCCATACACATCCGCCGACATCGTTTCCAAGGACGTCGTCTTCACGGTGATGCCAGCAGTGCCCATGCCTTTCACCACGCTTTACGTGGGAGGGCCACTGGTGGCTGATGACCTGCCAGCCGTGGCACCGTTGGTGACGCCTCTGGCGATGCCCATTGCTCCACCTGAAATCCACAGGGCGCCGGTACGCAGACCCAAATCGGGAAGCAACTGAACAATCGGTTGCGGGATGTGCCGGGACGTTTGAAAAAGGCTTGACGGTGTGCCTGACTGGCATACCATTCAATGCTGATTATTCATCCAGTATTTGTGATGGCTGGAGCCAGGTAGACAGCCCTCGCGTGCATACAGCAGACAAACCCGGTCGCTTCGCTGAAGTCGACGGTACCCATGCCATGACCACCGCCCACATTCCCATCCACCCACTCAAGGGCCGCGGCATCGCCCATCGGCAGGCACATCGGTTCGAACGCGACACACGGGCTGCGTTCGACGATGGCTGGGGCACGCTGGACGAAACCGTGGCCGCCGGCGAAGAAGCGGCCGACCCGGACACGGTGGTCACGTTTGAAGTCGCGCGCAGCGCCATCACCCACAACGATTCGCCCGATCTGGGTTTCTCGCTGGGGCTGAATCCGTATCGGGGGTGTGAGCATGGTTGTGTGTATTGCTACGCTCGGCCCAGCCACAGCTACCTGAACCTTTCACCGGGACTCGACTTTGAAACCCGGCTGGTGGCCAAGCGCAACATCGCTGCCGTGCTGCGCGAAGAGCTGTTGCGCCCGGGTTTTGTGCCCGAGCGACTTGCGGTGGGCACGGTGACGGATGCCTACCAGCCCATCGAACGCGAGCTGCGCCTCACGCGCGAAGTGCTGGAGGTGTTGAGCGCCGCTCATTTCCCTTTGGCCATGGTGACCAAGGGCAGCGGCGTGGAGCGCGATCTGGATCTGCTCGCACCCATGGGTGCACAGCGGCTGGCGGCGGTGTACGTGACCCTCACCACACTGGACGCCAGGCTCGCGCGCATTCTTGAGCCACGTGCTGCCGCGCCTCACCGGCGGCTGCGCACCATCCGCACCCTGGCGGAAGCAGGTGTGCCAGTGGGCGTGAGCGTGTCCCCACAGATTCCGTTCATCAACACCGACATGGAACAGGTGCTGGAGGCTGCGTATGAGGCTGGCGCACGCCGCGCCTTCTACCAGGTGCTGCGCCTGCCCTGGGAACTCAAGCCCATGTTCCGCCAGTGGCTGCAGTTGCACTACCCAGACCGCGCCGAGCGCGTGATGGCACGTGTGCAGGACCTGCACGGCGGCAAGGATTACAACGCCGACTTTGCCACCCGCATGAAAGGCCAGGGCGTCTGGGCTGACTTGTTGCGCCAGCGTTTCACCAAAACCTGCGACCGCCTGGGCTTCCACCGTGACCGCGAACCGCTGGATTTGAGCCGCTTCCGGCCGGCGGCGCTGCGGGGGCAGGGCGAATTGTTTGGTTGACGGTGCGAGGAGCCGGTCGGCTTGCCTGGCTGTGGTGGCAGCGGGCAGCTACTGCGCGGCTTTTGTGGATCGCCAGTGGCTGATGAGCTCGATCGCATCGTCCCGCCAATAGCCCATGGCGTTGTAGAACCCCTCCCACACGCAACCATGGCAACCGCGTTCACAGCAGGTGGTGGGCTCTGGTGGCGGCGGTCGCAGCGCGGTGTCCAGGTCGACGCCCCGGCGCTGCGCCTGGTCGCGCAGGTAGGCCACCAGGGCGTGTGCGGTGGCCAGGTCGGCCAAGGGCACCTCTGCCGGGTTCCAGGCGGTGAAGCGGCGCTGATGGCGCCCTTCGAACTCAGCGCTTTCATTGAACATGGCGGCCGGTCGCACCCACAGGCCAAAACCGCCATACAGCGCGCGGTACACGGTCATGCCTTGCAGGGTTTCGCTGCAACGCACGGTGTCGATCACCGCATACCAGCCACCTTTGTAGTGGCGGTACAGGCCAGGGGGTGTGGCGCCCAGCGGGGGCAGATCGGTGTCCGTGGGATCGGCAGCTGGCGTGGTGGGTGAAAGGCTCATGGCGG
>JAABRN010000044.1 GCA_011390855.1 Hydrogenophaga sp.
ACCAGGCCCAACGGAGCAACAAGGTAGGCAAAGGTGAACATGCCGAACTTCAAAGCGGCCAGGCTGGAATACAACATCGCCAAACCATCGGGGAAGCCCAGAGGGTCTGCCAGCATCACGTAGGAAACGAGGTTTTCCAATGCATCGGCCAGTGGCGCCAGCGTGGACAAAGCCGCCGCCCAGACCATGATGCTTCGGCCACGCGAACCCGCCGCAAACACCCTTGACACCAGCAGCAAAACGCAAGCGTGAAGCACCAGCACCGTGGCAATGAACGCAAAGTCGATGTGCTGCGTGACGCGATAGACGTCAAGCGTTCCACGTTCAATCAGGAAGGCATACCAGCCCTTGATCTGCTGCGCGTCAAACGACAGTTGGGCCACATGGTAGGGCACTGGAAACTGCGAATGCGCATAGCTTTCGTTCAGCCAACCCGTGGCCAACAGGTTCAGGGCAAGCGCCAGAACCGCCACCACAGCGAGCACCCAGGTTGACGGGCGTTTTTC
>JAABRN010000045.1 GCA_011390855.1 Hydrogenophaga sp.
CCGGCACCGCAGCGCCGGGCGCTTGCCGCGACAGGCGCGACCACAGCCACAGCGCATGCTCACGGTCAAAACGCGGGCCCCACACCATGGCCAGCACCTCTTCGTGCGGGTTGGGTATCTGCGCGAGCAGGGCCGGGCCGTGCTCGCGCAATGGGCGCGCAATGGGCAACAGGGCGGGCGACATGGCGCGCTGCCTCAACCGCGCTTCCACCAGCCGCGGCGCTTCTCCATCTTCTCGCGCACCTGGGCTTGCTGGGTGGGGGTCAGGCTGTCGTAGAAGTCGGCCATGGCGGCGATCATGCGAGGGCCACCGGCCTGCACGGTCTGGGTCTTCTGGTCGAGCAGGGTCTGTGCGCGGCTGCGATCGAACTTCTCGCCTGCGATGAGGGCCTGCATTTCGGCGCGCGGGTTGGCGGTGTCGCCGCGCAGGGCCTTGCGCTGCGCCAGCATTTCATCGGCCAGCACACCCAGCTTCTGCTTCTGTGCTTCGTTGAGTTCCAGTTTTTCGCTGACTTTTTCGATGGCTTTGCCTCGCATCTCGGTGACGCGCTCTTCGCTCGATCCACAGGCGGCCAGGCCACCCAGCAGAACGGTGGCGCTGAGTGCGCCGATGAGGGTGCGTTTGATCCAGGTTTTCATGACGGTGGTCCTTTCAGAACCTTGTTGAACATGACCGTCATGGTGCCGGGCAGTGCCGTGCGCGTCGTCTCAGCGCCGTTTCGCTTTGTATCGTTTTTTTTCAGTGCCGGACCGCCCGCACCCTGGCCAGGTACGCCTGCACATGCGCGCCCAGTCGCTCGGCCACCACGCGCCCGATGCGCGACAGTGGCCGATTGGCACTGATGACCACGCCCACGGTCTGGGCCTGCGCACTCTTGTCGCGCAGAGGAATGAAGCGCAGGCTGCCGTCCAGGATCTCCGGGCCGGCATCGAGTTCTGACGTCAGCGCCACATGGCTGCCGCTGCGCACCAGCGACTTCACCAGTTGCAGCGAATTCGTCACCAAAGGCGGCCGGGCCTCTTCCAGCAACCAGTTGTGGCGGCGCTCCAGGTAGCGCCGGATCGCCAGTGCGCGGCTTTGTGCGGCCAGCGGCCAGGCGGCCACATCCTTGAAGGTGGCGTGCTTATGCGCGGCCAGCGGGTGGCTGGGCGCCACCACACAGCCCAGCGGCAGGTCGGCGGTGCTGACGATGTGCAGGTCGCGACTGGGCTTGAGGTTGAAGGCCACGGCCAGGTCCACGTCGCCATCAGTGAGGTGGCGAAGTGCGTCGTCGGTGTTGACCACCTCCACATCCAGCATCACCCCTGGGTAATCGGTGGCCACGGTGTGCACGAATTCCGGCATGAGGCCGTTGGCATGGCTGTCCATCACGGCCAGGCGCAGTTGCCCGTGGCTCACCCCTTGCAGGTGCTGGATGTCGGACAGCGTGCGGTTCAGGTCGGCCCGCCAGCGCAGCGACAACGCCAG
Source organism: Hydrogenophaga sp. (assembly GCA_011390855.1). GTDB lineage: Bacteria > Pseudomonadota > Gammaproteobacteria > Burkholderiales > Burkholderiaceae_C > Hydrogenophaga. The sequence continues at coordinate 1,469 of JAABRN010000045.1, forward strand.
CAGCAACTCCCCCGCAGCGGTGAGGCGCATGCCCCTTGGCTGACGCTCAAACAGGGGCACACCCAGGCTTTCTTCCAGCAACAGGATCTGCCGGTCGATGGCCGAGGCGGAAATGGATACCTCGCGCGCGGCGGCCTGCACCGAACCGAGCTGGGCCACGGCAGTGAGGTAGCGCAAGGCCTTGGGGTGCAGCGGGCTCTGTGCAGACATGAGGGCTCCTTGACTGCGTTCTAAAAAAGAGGGACATCAATCGCAAATTATGCGATGGACAGCAACACAGATGCAGATACAAACTGCGCAGCAAGATGACTTCGAAACACACCTCCCCGATACGCCTGGCCGCGTTGAACAAGCTGGACGAGGACGCTTTCTGTGCCCTGCTCGGCGGCGTGGTGGAACATTCACCGTGGGTGGCCCGCCAGGCCTGGAGCGACCGCCCTTTTGCCAACCTGGATGCGCTGTACGACGCGCTGGCCCGCGCCATCAGGCTGGCCGCACGTTCGCAACAACTGGCCTTGCTGCGGGTGCATCCGGAACTGGCCGGTCGCGAGGCGGTGGCCGGCACCATGACGGCCGACTCCAACAGCGAACAAGGTCGCCTGGGGCTGCTCGACCTGCACCCCGACGACCTGGCCCGCCTGAGCGAGCTGAACCAGCGTTACCGCGACCGCTTCGGTTTTCCCTTTGTGGCGGCCATGCGGCTGCACGGTTCACTGGCCGACGTGTTTCGCAGCTTTGAACAACGTCTGCACAACGACCCGGCGACCGAACTTGCGGTGTCGCTGCTGCAGGTCTGTGAAGTCATGCGCGGGCGTCTGGCACGCACCGTGCTGGCCGACCCCGCGACCCCAGCTTTGTCCCTCGTTTCCACCACCCCCCTCAGGAGCCTTTCATGAAACCCAGCAAGCGCCAATTCATGCTGACCGCCGCCGCGATCAGCCTGCTGTCCGTGGCCGCCACCAGCGTGCAGGCCCAGAACTGGCCGCAGCGCCCGATCCGCCTGGTGGTGACTTTCTCGCCGGGGGGCTCGTCAGACATCGTGGCGCGCCTGATCCAGCCAGGGCTGCAGGAAAAACTGGGCCAGCCGGTCATTGTGGAGAACAAGCCCGGTGCCGGCAGCACCATTGGGGGCTACGAGGTGGCCAAGGCCGCGCCGGACGGGTACACGCTCTTGCTGTCAAACACCGCGCCCATCAGCATTTCCCCCTTCATGCTGGAGAAGCCCACCTACGACCCCATCAAGAGCTTCACGCACATCGCCTACATCGGTTCGGTGCCCAATGTGTTCGTGGTGCATCCATCGGTGCCGGCGCGCACCCTGCCCGAACTGGTGCAGTGGGTCAAGGCACAAACCAAACCGGTGAACTACGGCTCGGGCGGCGTGGGGTCCATCGGCCATATCGTGGGCGAGACCTTCAAACAGCAGCAAGGCCTGAACATGGAACATGTGCCCTACCGGGGGTCGGGCCCCATGCACAGCGACCTTTTGGGCGGTACGCTGCAGTTCGCGGTGGACACACTGACGCAGAATGTGCCCTACATGAAAGACAACAGACTCAACGGCCTGGCGGTGACTTCGCGTGCACGCATGCCCCTGGCACCCGACCTGCCCACGGTGGGCGAAGCGGGCTTTGCCGCACTGCTGGCAGAGAACTTCCTGGGCGTCTCGGCCCCGGCCGGTGTGCCGCAGGAAGTGGTGGACAAGGTGCACAAGGCGGTGAGCGAAGTGATCGCGCAGCCCGCCATCCTCAAGCGCTTTGAAGAAATGGGCATTGCCGTGGACAAGATGAGCCAGCCAGAATTCGCCACGTTCGTGGGCAAACAGGTCGCTGACTGGGGCCCGGCGGTGAAAGCCACCGGCGCCAAGCTGAACTGATGTCGGGCGGCATCTCCATCCATTGCGTGGATGTTGCCAACGGCCAGTTGGCGGTGGGCCTGCATGTTGAACTGCGGCGGCTCTCGGCTGAAGGTGATGCCTTGTCGCCACTGCTGGCCGAGGGACGCATTGCCACCAATGGGCTGCTGCAACACCCGGTGCTGATGAGCGAGGCCATTACCGCAGGCGGGTACGAGGTGGTGTTCAACGTGGGCGACTACTACCGGGCGCGCGGGGGTGTGGTGCCAACGCCAGCTTTTCTGGAACGGGTGCCGTACCGCTTTCACATCGCCGACACGGCGCAGCATTACCACCTGCCGTTCAAGTTCACCGCCTGGGGCTTCTCGCTGTTTCGCGGCGGGGCGTGAACCTGGGCATGGGCACAATGGACGCTTTCGCACCCTTCGGTGCTGGGAGCTTTGCATGACACGGCACGTTTTCCTGTCTCGGCGCATCTGGGTGTTTTGCCTGGGCGCGTGTTCAAGTCTTGCGCTGGCCACGGCGCAGACCCCGGCCAGCGAAGCGGTGGATTGCTCGGCCGAGTTGACGACTCAAATGCAGCTGAACGCCTGTGCCCAGCAGGACTTCGAAGCCGCCAGTGCTGCCTACAGCGCCAGCTACCGCCAACTCTCACAAAGTGTGGGCAACAAGCAGCGCCAGTTGCTGCGTGAAGTGCAGACCGAATGGATGCAGTTCCGCACCAAGGCTTGCGAGTTTGAGAAGAATGCGGTGGCGGGTGGCAGCGCAGCGCCCATGGTGTTTTCGCAGTGCCAGGCGCGCATGACGCGTGAACGCACGGCGGAGCTGCAGCGCCACCTCACCTGCGAAGAAGGTGACATCAGTTGTGTGAGACCTGCGAAGTAGATTGAACTTCGCAGCGCCCCAAACAGGGGCTCAAGCAAACACTTCTGTGTCCACTTCCCGGTTCGATTGGTCGTTGTAGCGGCTGCCACTGACCGTCTGCTGATTGATCAGTTCGTTCAGTTTGGCCAGCGTGGCGGCCTCCAGCTTCACGTCGCTCGCGCCCAGGTTGTCCTTCAGGTGGTCTTCACGGACGGTACCGGGAATGGGCAGGATGTGCTCGCCCTGGTGGAGCAGCCATGCAATGGCCAGCTGGGCCGGGGTGCAGCCCACTTCGTTGGCGATGGCCGTGTAGGCCGGCAGCAGCTTCAGGTTGGCAGCATGGTTCTCGGGAGAAAAGCGCGGCATGCTGCGGCGAATGTCCTTGGGGTCGAGCGTGCTGACGTCGAGTGGGCCGCAGAGAAAGCCGCGCGCCACCGGGCTGAAGGCCACGAAGGCCACGCCCAGCTCCTGGCAGGCGTCGAGCACGGCGATTTCGGGGTTGCGGGTCCACAGCGAATACTCTGTCTGCACGGCGGTGACGGGGTGCACCGCATGCGCCTTGCGCAAGGTGATGGCCGAGACTTCGCTCAGGCCAATGGTCTGGATTTTGCCCGCGCGCACCAGATCAGACAGCGCACCCACGCTGTCTTCGATGGGCACCTGCTTGTCCCAGCGGTGCAGGTAGTACAGGTCGATCACGTCGGTGCGCAGGCGCTTCAGCGCGGCTTCGCAGGTGGCGCGCAGCGTTTCAGGCCGACCATCGATCACACGCACCAGTTTGCCGTCGCCGGCCACATCCACTCCCTGCATGCCGCACTTGCTGGCAAGCGTGAATTGCGAACGGTGCTTGGACAGCACCTTGCCCACCATCGTTTCGCTGGCGCCAAAGCCGTAGAGCGCTGCGGTGTCGAAATGGGTGACACCCTGGTCCAGCGCAGCCAGGAGCAGGCGCTCTGCCTGCGGCTCTGGCACGGGTGCACCGTAGGCATGGCAGATGTTCATGCAGCCCAGGCCAATGGCTGAGACTTTGAATGGGCCGAGTTGACGTTGTTGCATGGCTTGGATTCCTGAAGGTGAAAACGGCCCCACCCCAATGGATGAAGCCGTCGATGGTATGCCCGGCGCGAAGCAGGGTTCGCCCGGCAACGCAGAAGACCCGGGTTGACCGGGGCGCTTGCTACCCGATGAGGTCCGTAGCGCTGCAGGCGCTGGACTCAGCCGTTCAGTTGCTGCTCCAGGCTG
>JAABRN010000046.1 GCA_011390855.1 Hydrogenophaga sp.
GTGTTCGCCTACGTATTCCCGAGCAAGATATTCCAGGGCGGTGTGCAAAAGGCCGACGCCGATGTGGAGACCGAAACCCTGGCCACCGCAGCAGTGAAGTTCGTGCCCATTCTGCTGCTCGTGGTGCTGGTGCTGGGGGGGTTGTACAGCGGCTTCTTCACGCCCACCGCGGCCGGCGCCGTGGGCGCGGCGGGTGCGTTCCTGATCGCCATCATTCGCCGGCGTCTCACCTGGCGCAAGTTGTGGAGCGTGCTGACCGAGACCGGCTACGTGTCGGTGGCGGTGTTGTTTCTGATCGCCGCGGCCTCGCTTTACAGCCGCATGCTGGCCATGACCGGCATGCCCGCCGCCATCACGGAGAGCATCACCCAGATGGGTCTGGGCCCCTGGGCCTTCCTTTTCGCGTACATCGTGATCGTGGTGCTGCTGGGTTGCATCATCGATTCGGTATCCATCATGCTGATCATGTTGCCGATCGTGCTGCCCATCGCGGCCGCATTCAACATGGACCTGATCTGGTTCGGTGTGCTCACCGTGCTGGCGGTGGAGATCGGGCTGCTCACGCCGCCATTTGGTGTGTCGGTCTACACCGTCAAAAGTGCGCTCAACAACCCGTCCATCACCATTCGCGACATCTTTGCCGGCACATTCCCTTTCGTGCTGGTGATGGTGCTGGCGTTGCTTGTCCTGGCCATGTTCCCCGGCCTGTCCACCTGGCTGGCCCGCATGTAGTGTCCATTCCCCACCCTGACTCAAAAAATGATCTACATCTTTCATCTGCTTGACAAGCCTGATGGCCTGGAACTGCGCCAGCGCCTGCGCCCCGAACACAAGGCCTACCTGGGAGCCATGGCCGATCGCATTGCCTTTGCCGGGCCGCTGCTGAGCGACGACGGTGCCACCATGGTGGGCAGTGTGCTGGCCATCGATTTCGACAGCCGCGAAGCCGCTGCGCAATGGCAGGCGGCCGAGCCGTTCACCAAGGCAGGCCTGTACGCCAGCGTGCAGGTGCATGCCTTCCAGAACCTGTGGCCGCAGAAGGCCGGGTTTGCGCCTGCCGCCTGAGTGATTCCATGATCAAACACATCGTGATGTGGAACGTGCTGGGCATCGATCCGGCGGAGCGGCACCGCCATGCGCTGCGCATCAAGACCGCCTTTGAAGGTATTCAGCACCGCATTCCCGGTCTGCTCAAGCTGGAAATCGGCATTGACCAGAGTCACGTGGATTACGCTTGTGACGTGGTGCTCTATTCTGAGTTCGAGTCGCTGCAGGCGCTGGCGGAGTACGCCATTCACCCCGAGCACACCCGTGTGCGCCAGGAGCTGGAAGGCCTGCGCATCACGCGACATCAAGTTGACTACATCCCCTGAAAGGCCTCTTCCCATGACCCCTATCGACAACGCCGCCCTCGACACCCTGTTCCTGAAGGCGCGCACCGCCAATGGCTTCACCGACAAGCCCGTGGCCCCCGAACTGCTCCAGCGGGTGTACGAACTCGCTGCGCTCGCCCCCACCTCCATGAACACCCAGCCCACGCGCTACGTGTTCCTGAATTCACAGCCTGCCCGCGAGCGTCTGCTGCCAGCCATGATGCCCGGCAACCTCGACAAGACGCGCACCGCCCCCGTCACCGTCATCGTGGCCACCGACACCCGTTTCTTCGAATTCATGCCCAAGGTCTGGCACCGCGAAGGCGCGAAAGAAAACTTTGAAGGCAATCCCGGCCTGGCCAGCGCCACTGCCACGCGCAACGGCACGCTGGGTGGTGCCTATTTCATCCTCGCGGCCCGCGCCGTGGGGCTGGACTGTGGCCCCATGAGCGGCTTCGATCTGGCCAAGGTGGACGCCGAGTTCTTCCCCGACGGCCGCTGGAAGACCAATTTCCTGATCAACCTGGGGTATGGCGACGACAGCCTGTTGTTCGACCGCAACCCCCGGCTGTCGTTTGAAGAGGCGTGCCAGGTTTTGTGATCAGCCGGCATGCCCGGCGGCCGCCCGCCGGATCAGCGATGCCATGTGCTTCACCATGGGCGAGCGGTTGGCGCCCTTCTTCCACAAAAGCCCGGGTGTGCGGATGGGTGTGGGGTCCTCGATCGGAATGGCGCGAAGGTCAGCCGCTGGCGATACGGCCGTCTCGGCAATGATGCCGGCCAGGTCGGTCTGGCGGATGAGTTCGATCATGGGTGCAATCGAATTGAGTTCTGCCATCACCAGCGGCTGCGCGCCCGCAGCATCGAAGCAGTCGTCGAGGAGCAGCCTCGTGGAGAACTGGCGGGGCAACAGCACCATGCGGCAGTTGTGCAGTTCGATCATGCGCACGCGCCGCCGTCTGGCCAGGGGATGGCGATCGGCAACCACCAGTTTCAGTTCTTCGTTGTACAGCGGCTCGAACCACAGTTCGGAGCGGTCTTCTGGCCGGTACGACACGCCCAGTTCCAGGTGGCCGCTGGCCAGTCGCTTGGCAATCAGGCTGGCCGAAAGTTCTTCCACGCTCACCTTGATGCCTGGATGGTGGCTCAGGAACGACGACACGCACAGTGGCACCAGTCGCGTGTTGAAGCTGTGCGTGGCGGCAATTCGGATCTCGCCCGACAGTGCCTCTGCGGGGTGACTCAGCGCCTGCAGGCCCCGGTCGATCTGCTGCAACGCAGGCATGAGATGGCTGCGCAGCATCTCGCCCGCTTCGGTCAGCGCCACCTTCTTGTGGCTGCGGTCGAAAAGCACCAGACCCAGCTCTTCTTCCAGTTGCTTGATCTGGTGAGAGAGTGTGGACTGGGTCACGTGCAACCGCTCGGCCGCACGCGTGAAATTCTGCGTTTCCGCAATGGCGTCGAAGTAGCGCAGGTGCCTGAGTTCCACGGGAAAACCCCCAGGGGTCTGTTCACACTGTTTTTCCAAGTGCGAATGGGTTGAAAACAGCGCCAATCTAGGCGCGCGACGACGGCCAGACTGGGTGTCTGGCCTAGGAGCGCAACAACGAGTGGCGCTGTTTTCAACCCATTCCCTTCGGGTTGCGGCCAAAAAGGCCATGCGCGGCGTTGCGAAGCCTTGCCGGGGGGCGGCCCCGGCTGCGTTTCGCGCCTTGCGCATGGCCTTTTTGATCCGCAACGCATCATGGAAAAACAGTGTGAACAGACCCCAGCCATCGATGGCATCGATCATATCTGTTGAAAATCATCACTTCCATCGCCGCCTTTCCCTACCTAGACTGACGGCAGTTTCAAATAAGAACGCCGGAGACAAGACCATGGCTCAACTCGAAGCCGAAGACATCACACAGGCTGTGCTCGACCGAATGGCCGATTGCCAGGACCCGCGCTTCAAGCGGGTCATGAGCGCACTCGTCAAACACGCCCACGCCTTCGTGCGCGAGGTCGACCTGACCGAGGAAGAGTGGATCAACGCCATCATGTTCCTGACCGCCACCGGTCAGAAGTGCGACGACAAGCGCCAGGAATTCATCCTGCTCTCCGACACCCTGGGCATTTCCATGCTGGTGGTGGCGCTGAACCAGCTCAAGGCGGCCCAGGCGTTTGCCAGCAGCGGCAGCGTCGGCAAGCCCACCGAGGCCACGGTGCAGGGGCCGTTTTACTGGGAAGGCGCACCGGCGTTGCCGCTGGGTGCAGACATTGGCGAGAACATGCCGGGCGAGCCCGCCTACTACCACGGCCGCGTGACCGACACCGAGGGCAAGCCCATCGCCAACTGCTGCATGGATGTGTGGTCTGGCGACGGTGAAGGCGTGTACGACATGCAGATGGGTGACGATGCGGGCATGCGCCTGCGCGCACGCTTCCACACCGACGCCGAAGGCCACTACCGTTTCTGGTCAATCAAGCCCAGCTTCTACCCGGTACCGGACGACGGCCCGGTGGGCCAGATGCTCGCCCGCATGGGTCGTCACCCGAACCGGCCCGGCCACATCCACATGAAGGTGTACGCCCCCGGTCACCAGACCGTGACCACGCACCTGTTCGTGGCCGACAGCCCGTACCTCGATTCCGACGCCGTGTTCGGCGTGCGCAACAGCCTGATCGTGCCCTTCACGGCCCATGCACCGGGCACTGCGCCCGATGGGCGCGCCATGGACAGGCCATACCACAGCGCCACCTACGATTTTCAGCTCGTGCCGCAGGCCTGAGTTCACGCATCCCTACAGGAGACCCCCTTGAAGATCGGCAAGGCCACCGTGCCGCATTCCGCCATCTGTGCGTCCAACGCCGACACCATCGTGGTGCGTGGCCAGGACCTTTGCCAGGACCTGATTGGTCAGGTCAATTTCGCCGATTACTTCTACCTGCTGCTCACGGGGAAGAAGCCCGATGCACCTGCGAGTGCGGTGCTCAACGCCACCCTGGTGGCCATTGCCGAGCACGGCCTCGTGCCCAGTGTGCAGGCCGCGCGCATGACGCTGGCCGCTGCACCTGATGCCCTGCAAGGCGCCGTGGCCGCGGGTATTCTGGGCTGTGGCTCGGTGATCCTGGGCGCCTCTGAAACCGCGGGCCGCCTGTTTGATGAGATCGACCGAGCGGCACCTGCCCACGGTGACGATTTACATGCCGCCGCGCGCGCGGTGGTCGGCGAATGGCGCGCGCGCAAGCAGGCCGTTCCTGGCTACGGCCACCCGCTGCACAAGGAACGCGACCCGCGCGTGGATGCGCTGTTTGCCGTGTCCAGAAAAGCCGGCGGTGGACAGCGTTTCGTGCAGATCGCCGAAGCGGTGGAAGCCGTGTTGCCAGACCTCATCGGCAAGCCGCTCAAGCTCAACGTGTCGGCCGCCATTCCGGCCGTGCTGCTGGGCGTGGGCTTTCCGCTCAACGCGCTCAAGGGCGTGCCCATGCTGGCGCGCTGCGCAGGGCTCATTGCGCACATGAGCGAAGAGCTGGAGCAACCCATCGGCTTTGCGCTGTCGTATCAGGCCACGCTGGAGCAGCGCTACACCGGGCACGTGCCCGAGGGCTTCGTGCCTGATCAGAAGGTATGAAACACCCCCCGCGCCGCTTCGCGTCTCCTCCCTCTCTCGCCTTCGGCGGGAGGAGGGCAACACCTGCGGCCTGGCAAAGCCAGTTCCGCGATGTTCCTGGACAAAGCCCCCTGCAGCAACGTGATTCCCGCCTTTGCGCGATGGAGCAATGACATGACCCAGGTTCTCAAAGGCCTACGCGTCGTCGAACACGGCACCTTCATCACCGGCCCGGCCGCCTCCATGATGCTGGCCGACATGGGAGCCGAGGTGGTGAAGGTGGAACTGCCTGGCAGCGGCGACCCGTTCCGCGCCTTCAAGGGCGGCCTCTATAGTCCGCACTACCAGACCTACAACCGCAACAAGCACAGCGTGGCGCTGGACACGCGCAAAGCCGAAGACCGCGACACCTTTGACAAGCTCATCGAAGGCGCGGACGTCTACATCCAGAATTTCCGCCCTGGCTTCGCCGACCAGATTCACGCGGGAGAAGAGCGCCTGCGCGCGCTCAACCCGCGGCTGGTGTATTGCGCCATCAGCGGCTTCGGTCAGGACGGCCCTGCCGCTGCGCGCCCCAGCTACGACACCGTGGCGCAGGCCGCCAGCGGCTACCTTCGACTGCTGGTCAACCCCGCCAACCCGCGCGTGGTGGGTCCTGCCATTGCAGACGCGATGACCGGCTACTACGCCGCCTTCGGCATCCTGGGCGCGTTGTTCGAACGCCAGACCAGCGGGCAGGGCCGCCGGGTGGACGTGTCCATGTTTGAAGCCATGGCGCACTTCAACCTGGACGCCTTCACCCATCTGTTTTCTGTGGGCGAAGTGATGGGCCCCTACAGCCGGCCGAGCGTGTCGCAGAGCTACGTGCTCGAATGCGCCTGCGGCGGCTGGATTGCGTTGCACATGTCGTCGCCCGAAAAATTCTGGCAAGGTCTGGCCACAGCCATGGAGCG
>JAABRN010000047.1 GCA_011390855.1 Hydrogenophaga sp.
GACACCCGCTACGTGTTCGCATACCACGAGATCGTGCGCGCCCCCACAGCCGACCAGCGCAGCGCCGACTACGACGACACGCGCTGCGACGTTTACTACCAGGGGCGGTTTTCACCCGATTTCTACGGCTGGGTGTTTCCGCACGGCGACACGCTGAGCATTGGCACCGGCAGCGCAGACAAGGGTTTTTCACTCAGAGGTTCGGTTCAGCGCATGCGCGAGGCCAGCGGTCTGAGCGACGTTGAAACCCTGCGGCGCGAGGGTGCGCCGCTGCCCATGAAGCCCCTGAAGCGCTGGGACAACGGTCGAGACGTGGTGCTGGCCGGCGACGCGGCCGGTGTGGTGGCCCCTGCATCCGGAGAAGGCATCTACTACGCCATGGTGGGGGGGCAACTGGCGGCCCAGGCGGCTCACGAACTGCTGGCCACCGGCGATGCGCGTGCACTCAAGCTGGCCCGCAAGCGCTTCATGAAACTGCACGGCACCGTGTTTCTGGTGCTGGGCATCATGCAGACCTTCTGGTACAGCAGCGAGAAACGCCGTGAGCGTTTCGTCAAGATCTGCGAGGACCGGGATGTGCAGCAGCTCACCTTCGAGTCGTACATGAACAAGCAGCTGACGCGCAAGAAACCCATGGCGCACGTGCGCATCTTTTTCAAAGACCTGGGCCATCTGCTCGGCTTGGCCCGGGTGTGAAGCCCATCCACGTGGTCCGCTGAGGGCGGGCGGGCTTCATGCAAGCACTATGGGAAAGTGGACTCTGGCTCGACATCGCCATCGCCATCACAGCGCTGGAACTGGTGGTGTTGGGCGCTTTGCATCTGTTTTCCAGACGCGGGCTCCACCCCAATGTGTGGGCGCTGAACCTGTGCTCGGGTTTGCTGTTGATGCTTGCGCTGCGCAGCACTTTGGGCGGTGCTGCGTGGCATTGGCCGGTCATGTGCCTGGCAGCATCAGGCCTGATGCACAGCGCCGACTTATGGCGGCGCTGGCGTCTTCAACAGACTGGGATCAAGCCTTTTTGACGTAGGCGGTGCACCAACCCTTGGCCGTCACATGCTTGCCGGGGAAGATGCCGCATGGCCCGCTGGCCTCGCCGGCCTTGCCCGTGTAGAGCGTGCAGTTGGAACACAGCTGCGTGGCTGCGTGCTTGGGATACTTTTTGGCGTCGACCTTCGTGCTGTCAGCGGCATAGCCCAGCGCCATGGCCTGTGCATTCTTTTCATCGACCAGCGGAGCAGCCTGGGCATGGGCGGCACCTGCCATCAAGACCGAACCGCCAGCAGCGACCTGCATCAAAAAAATACGACGATTTGAATCGCTCATAGGGAACCTCGTGGGGAATTGCAAGATTGCGGATTCATGCTACACCCCTCAGCCTGTCCATGGCTTAAAGCCCCATGAACGCCCGACTCGCGCAGTCGTGCATTGGGGGTCAATTTCCTGGACGCGGATGACTTTTCCGCGGTGCGTACACTTGCCGGAAAAATTCCGGCGCCATGACCCCACAAGACTACGTTCAGCAAAAGGCCGCCGCCTCGGGCAGCAGCTTCTATTACGCGTTCCTGTTCCTGCCACCCGAGCGCCGAGCAGCCATCACCGCCTTCTACGCGTTTTGCAGGGAGGTGGACGACGTGGTTGACGAAGTGAAGGACCCCGACGTGGCCCAGACCAAACTGGCCTGGTGGCGCCGCGAGGTGGCGCAGGCCTACGCGGGCGAACGCAACCACCCGGTGATGCAGGCTCTCATGCCCCACACCGACACATTCGGTATCGAAGCCAGGCATTTGCTGGCTGTGATCGACGGTTGCCAGATGGACCTGGAGCAGAACCGTTACCTGGACTTCGCCAACCTGCAGCAGTACTGCCACTTGGTGGCCGGCGTGGTGGGCGAAGTCGCTGCACGCATTTTCGGCCAGACCCAGGAACAGACCACCGCCTACGCGCACCGGCTGGGCCTGGCCTTTCAACTCACCAACATCATTCGCGACGTGGGCGAAGACGCTGCCCGCGGGCGCATCTACCTGCCCGTCAACGAACTGCAGCGTTTCGACGTGAAGGCGCATGAACTGCTCAAGCGGGGTGCTGCCCCGGGCACCGACCCAGCCGATTTCGAGCGCCGCTTCACCGCACTCATGCAGTTCCAGTGCGAGCGGGCGTTGAAAACCTACGACGAGGCACTGGCCCTGCTGCCGGAAGCCGACCGCCGCCCCCAGAAACCAGGCCTGATGATGGCCAGCATCTACCGCACGCTGCTCAAGGAAATCGCCAGCGAGCCGTTGCTGGTGCTGACGCAGCGTGTCAGCCTGACGCCGCTGCGCAAGTTCTGGCTGGCCTGGCGGGTGCAGGCCTTGGGCCGGCTTTGAAGCGTCTGTCAGGCACCACCCGCCAAGTGGACGCTCATCTCAACACATGCCACACAGTTCCACCGCCGATTCAGATCCGATACGACCCACGCATGCCGGGTCCCTGTGGTCTGAATCCGGCAGCTACCGGCTTGAAGCCATGATTGCCAAGCCATGAAAGTCGCCATCGTGGGCGCGGGATGGGCGGGCATGGCCGCGGCCGTCACAGCAGCGGAACGCCAAATGGAGGTCACTGTGTTCGAGGCCTCCCGCACACTGGGCGGGCGCGCGCGCGCGCTGGTCACACAAAGGCCAGACGGGGCGCCCCTCACGCTGGACAACGGCCAGCACATCCTCATTGGCGCGTACACGCAGAGCCTTGCCTTGATGGAGCGCGTGGGCTTGCCCTTGAACGATGCCCTGTGGGCAATGCCCCTGTCCCTGCCCTACCCGGACGGACAGGGTTTGCAGACGCCGCGCTGGGCTGCGAGCTGGCCCGCACCGCTGGACGCGCTGGCAGCCATCGCGACCGCCAGGGGTTGGCTCTGGTCGGAGCGTCTGGCGCTGGTGCGCACCTCGCTGGCCTGGAAGGCAACGGGGTTCCGTTGCCCGCCTTCACAAACCGTGAGCGAATTGTGTGCGAGCTTGCCCCTGAGGGTGATGGGCGAGCTGATCGAACCCCTGTGTGTCTCGGCACTGAACACGCCAGCCTCGCAGTCCAGTGCGCAGGTGTTTCTGCGGGTCATGCGCGACGCTTTGTTCGGTACAGGCCATGGACGCATGGCTGCGTCGAACCTGCTGCTGCCGCGTGTGGATCTCTCCACCGCCTTTCCTGAAACAGCCCGACACTGGCTCAGCCAGCACCACCCTCGATCTGTGCAAGTGCTTGCAGGCACCAGGGTGATGGCCCTGCAACGGGCGACCAAAGGCTGGGACCTGCAGGTGGAGCACCAGGGCGCACTCAGGGAGGAGCGATTCGATCAGGTCATCTGGGCCACGGCGGCTGTGCCTGCGTCCCAGGCCATGCAACGCGCAGCAGAAACGTCCCAGACCGGTGCCGGGTCCGACGGCGTCGCGCGGCAGCTGCATGAATGGGCCGCCATGGCGGAGTCGCTGCGTTTCACCGCCATCACCACGGTTTATGCCTGGGCAGAAGGCGCCCGGCTGTCCAGCCCCATGCTGGCTTTGCGAGCCGAGCCTGACGCCCACGCCGCCCCGGCACAGTTCGTGTTCGACCGGGGACAACTGCAGCCCCAGGACACAGGTGCCCAGGGTGTGCTGGCCTTTGTGGTCAGCGCCAGTGAGGGCAATCGCGATGACCTTCAGGCGCGCGTGTTGCAGCAGGCCGCTCGCCAGCTGGACCTGCATGCGCTGCAGCCAGTTCAGACGGTGGTCGAAAAGCGGGCGACCTTTGCCTGTACCCCCGAACTACAGAGGCCGTCCATGTTCATCGCACCCCTGCTGTGGGCAGCGGGCGACTATGTCGATGGTCCCTACCCCGCCACCCTGGAAGGCGCGGTGCGCAGCGGAATGGCCGCAGCACAGGCGCTCTGAGACTGGCGAACGGCAGGGGCGCAAGGCTTTTGCGGCAGGTAACAAAGCCGCAAGAACCGCGATATGACAGGATTGACGCGCATCACCTGCCAAAATGGCGAGGACTCGGGAACCTACAGGCAGAACAGCCTTCAGATCCGGGTCACATCTTTCAACCTGGAATGAGGAGTTTTTACGCATGCTTGGAGCACCCACCGCACGCCATTTCGTGATCGCCGCCGGCCTTTGCCTGGCCACCCTGACCAGCGCCATGGCCCAGAGCATGGTGAGCGTCAAGGGCAACACGCTGAACATGCGCTCGGGGCCCGGAACCAACACCCAGATTCTGTGGGAGCTCAAGAAGGGCTACCCCCTGGAAGTGGTCAAGCGACAGAACAAGTGGCTGCAGGTCAGAGACTTTGAAGGCGATTCCGGCTGGGTTTTCAGCTCACTGACGAGCAGCTCGCCACATCACATCGTGAAGCGACCCACGGCCAATGTGCGCAGCGGCCCCGGCACACAGCATCGCATCGTTGGAAAAGCCGTCTACGGTGAGGTCGTTCGCACGCGAGAAAACCGTGGAAGGTGGGTTCGCGTCGAACGCGCCGGGGCACCGAACGGCTGGATCGCCAAAAGTCTGCTCTGGGGCTGGTAAGCCCAGTGACTGAAGAGGGGCGGCCCCTTGGGGCCGCCCCTCTTCAGAGCGCTGCCTTGATTTTTTCAGCCACCGCGTGTGTGACCCATGTGTTCCAGACTTCTGGCTGGGTTTTCAGAAAATGCAGCGCAGCCTGTTCGCCTGAGGCATCGTTTGCATGCATCCAGGCCAGGAGTTCGTTGACGGTGTGGTTGTCCCAGCCGCGCACCTCCAGGTAGCGAACCGCTGGCCCGTCCACCTTGTAAAAACGGTCCGTCATCACGGTGAACACCTCTGCCTGGGCCCAATCGTTCCTGACGGGGTCGTCGCAGCCCGCCACCGCGTTGCAGGTTTCCCAGGCTTCTGCGTCATGAGGCACCCCGGCGTCGAGCTTGACCATCTCGTACCGGCCCAGAGTCGATGTGGGCGCCCAGTAATAGCCCAGCCAGCCAGACTTGGTCTCAAAGGCCTTGGCAATCGAAGCGTCCATTTCGCTTGCCGAAGCGATATCGACCAGTTCAAAACCCTTTTCTGCAGCTCTCCAGGCCTTGAACGCGTGCTTTGTGGGCACGCTGCAGTGCCAGCCTGAAGGGCAGTTGTGCACTGCTCCGCGCTGCGGATCTGCGGCGGCAGGAAAGAGATCCGGGTGTTTCAGCGCATCGTCGATGGTCTTGATCTCGGGATGCGCATCTGCCAGGTATTTGGGTATCCACCAGCCTTCCACCCCGCCATCGAGCAAGGCCCTGGCACCGAAATGCAGCCGCCCTTCCTGCATGGCCTCTGTGATGGGCCTTCGGGCGGCGTTGATCCAACCTTCAGGTGCGACGTCTGGTTCGCCGGTTTCCATCATGGTGTTGAAGGTGGGCATGGTGTCGCCCGGCACAAGCTCCACCTCGCACCCGTAAGCATGCGTGAGAACGAACCGGTCCACATGCGCAAGCACCTCCGCCGATTCCCAGCCCATGCTCGCCACCGTCACCTTGCCACAGACCTGTTCTGCCGCCACCTCGGCCGCTGGCACGGGCTGCGCCCGGTCTTCGGTCTTGCCGCAGGCGGCCAGCAGCAGCACCGCCGTGATTGCGGGCAAGGTCAGGAAATTGGGGGGGGTCATGGTGGTCCTCCGTGTTGCTGTGAAAGGGACCGCACTTGCAAGCCCCGTCAATGCCCACCCGACAACCTGATATGTCCGAACGCTGCTGCAAACCAGGTGACCAGCCGTTCAACCACAGGGTGCCAGGTTGAACTCAATCCGTGACTATACGTTTTTCGCCTTGTCGCACGCAAATAGCCCGGCTTCGCAAGGTTGAACCAGCGCGATGCGTGACGCGCTCGTGGCCCAGGTTTCGACAAGCGAACGCGAAGTCCGC